>JBBJOE010000308.1:0-3924 GCA_037721765.1 Thermomicrobiales bacterium | reverse complement strand
CGCCCGCACGCCGCCGGTGACCGATTGTTGAGTAGAATAGTGAACTCGTGTTCTGTTGTCGATCATTTACCGGTCAACATCGGGTGCGATCTTGGCACATTCCGTTCGTGTCGAGGTCGAGATAGGACCGGGGGTCACGTTGTTCTGTAGGGGTGCCGCTTGCTGCGCCCGGCCACCAACAACGTTGTTCAATGTGGTCCACGCTTGCCGAACAACGTGTCTCTATCGACACCAGCGTAGGTCGTGGAGGATGCAGCAAGCAGCGCTCCTACCGACTTTCAGGGTCATGCGTACGGGGGTGTCGGGTGAGTGACGGTGGAGACAGGCGGGGCGATTGCGCTGGTGCGCCACGGGGGGTGGTCGGTTGTGGGCTTGCGGCAGGTCCGGGGGGAGGGCCGCTCGCCCGATCGGTGGGGCGTCGTTGGACACCCGTTTTCCATGTCCAGGCGCCGGTCGCGCGAGGGCGACGCGCGGGCTGGGGCCGGGTGTATCCTCGATGGTGACGAGGAAGGGCCGGGTGGAAACCAAGTTCACGGCTGTGGTCGAGCGGCTCGACGAGCGGTATGGGCGGAAGACGTGGCGGTCGCACGGGTCGCCGATCGACGAGTTGGTCGGGACGATCCTGTCCCAACACACCTCGGACGTCAATACGGCCCGGGCATTCGCGGCCCTGACGGCGCGGTTCCCGACCTGGTCGGCGGCGCGGGCGGCGCCCTCCGAGGAAATTGCGGACGCGATCCGGTCTGGTGGCCTGGCCCAGATGAAGGCGCCGCGAATCAAGGCGATCCTGGCAGAGATCGAGGACGAGCGGGACGGGTTCGATCTGGCATTCCTCGGGGAATTGCCCCTGGACGAGGCACGGGGATGGCTGACGGCGCTTCGCGGGGTAGGGCCGAAGACGGCGGCCTGCGTGTTACTCTTCAGCCTCGGGCGACCGGCGATGCCGGTCGACACGCACGTCCATCGGCTGAGCCGGAGGCTCGGTCTCGTTGGGCCCAAGATTTCGGCCGACGCGACGCACGGCGCACTCGAAGCCTTGCTGGGCGGCGACCGCGAAGACACCTATTCGTTCCACCTCAACGCCATCGCCCATGGCCGGGCGGTCTGCCGGGCCCGGACCCCGCGCTGCGAATCCTGCCGCCTGACTGACCTCTGCGACTATTACCACGATGCTTCCCGGCACCCCCGAGGCGACCATGAGCGACCGCTTCCCGCACATCCGGCATCCATCGACCACCGGTAACACCCACCTCTACCTGGTCCGCCACGGCCGGACCGCCAGCAACGTGGACGGCCTGTTGCACGGCTGGACCGACGTCCCCCTCGATGACCATGGGCAGGCCCAGGCGCGACGGATCGCCGACCGGTTTCTGGAATTGCCGCCCGTCGATGCCCTGGTGTCGAGCCCGCTGAACCGGGCGCTGACCACGGCGACCCTGATCGGAGAGCGGATCGGGATGATGCCGCGGATCGAGCCAGACCTCATGGAGATCAACTTCGGTCAGATCGAGGGCGTCTCCGTGGCGCGGCTGGTCGAGGAGCACCCCGAGATCTCGGCCCGTCTGGACGACCTGGACGACCACGAGGCGGGCTGGCCGGGAGGCGATACCCGGCGCGGCTTCCACGAGCGGGTCTACGCCGCGTTTCTGGCGATCATGGCGGAGTATCACGATCACCGGGTGGCGGTGGTCGCCCACGGCGGGGTGATAGGGTCGTTCCTGGCGACGATCCATGGCGTCAACCCGAACGATTGGTCCCGCTTCCACGTCCACAATTGCAGCCTGACGCATCTAGAAGTCGTCCAGGACGGGACCAGCATCCACCTGGAGAACGACATCTGCCACCTCGACGATCTCGATGACGCCATTGACCCGATGACGGCCGCGCTGGAAGGGTCGCGCTGATGCGGCTGACCGTCCTGGGCGGCGCCGCGGCCGGGCCAAACGCGGGGCAGGGCTGCTCCGGGTACCTCGTCGACACCGGCGCGACCAGGATCGTGCTCGACCTGGGACCCGGAACGTTGCCGGAGCTGCGACGCCATGCCGACTTCCGGGCGCTGGACGCCGTGGTGATCTCTCACCTCCACGTCGATCATGTTCTCGATCTGGTCGCGTTGCGCTTCGCCCTGGCATACAACCCGGTCCGGCCGGCTGGACCGGTCCCACTCTGGATGCCGCCGGGAGGGAGGGCATTCCTCGCCGCGGTCGGCGCGGCGTTCGACCCGTCCGGGGACGCGGACTCGTTCTTCGGATCGGTGTTCACGGTCGGGGACTATGACCCGAACACGGGGCTGACGATCGGAGACGCCCGGGTGACATTCGCGCCGACGGTACATTACGTCCCGTGCTGGGCCATCCGGGTCGAGGGCGCCGGAAGCGGGGCGCTGCTCTACACCGCGGACACCGGGCCGGACACGGATTTTGCTCCGGTCGGGCACGATGTCGCGGTACTGGTCGCGGACGCCGGGCAGCCGGAACCCGTGCCCGACGAACCGGTCCGGGGCCACTCGACCGCGGCGGAGATGGGAAGCCTGGCGACGGCGTTGGGCGTGGGGACGCTCATCCTCTCCCACCTGTGGGAGGAGATCGGCCGGGACCGGTACGCGACCCGTGCCGGCACGACGTTCGGGGGCCGGGTCGTCGTGGCGATGCCCGGCACGACGGTGGAGTGGACGTGAGACCCCACGGTCCATCGCCGATACGTGCCCCGAGGAGGTGGTAGCATGCGGAGCGGGCATTCGTCCCACCATGAGTGGACACGTCGTCACCGGCGGCCCGTCGCCCACCCGCGATCGAGCGTAACGCGCGTGTCCTGAACGATCTCGACCAACATTCACGATCCCTCCGCTCACTTGTGGTCTCGCCGCACGGTTCTCTCCCTGGTATGGCGTCATGGTCCATCTGCTACCGGTCCCACGCGTTACCCTGCTGGTTCGCTCCCTGACCCCGCGGACGATCGACGCCGCGCGGGCGACGAGCGCACGGGCGCGCCTAGACGGGGTCGCGGTCGCGATGGATCACCGTCACCTGCTGCCGGGGCCATGGCACCCGCCGATCCACACGACCGTGGACTCACTTTGGCTACCGGTGGCCCCGGGTCGTCTGCTGTCGGAGTGGAGGCGGGGTCGCCTGGTGGGGACGGCATCGGGGTTCACCACGCCACGGCTCGTGGTGCCGTGGGCGGTGGGTTCGGGGAAGGACGGGGAACGTCAGGCGTCGGCCGGGCTGATCGCGGAATTGAACCGGCACGTCACGGCCGGCAGGATCACCCTGGCGATCTCGCCGGACAACCGGCACCCGGTCCGGGAGCAGTTGATGGCGATGAGCGCACTGCGCCGCCTGGCGGAGGAATGGGACTATGACATCGCGCTCGACCTGTCGGGGAGGCACGACGGCCCTTGGGAAGCCGAGGCCGCGCTGCACCGGCTGATGCCGAGGTTGACGACGGTGAGGATCGGTCCGTTGTCGAGGGTGGGGTGGACCGTCTCGACCGATCCCCGGCTGGCGAACCGGGTGCTGACCGCGGCGCGGGACATCGCGTTCAGCGGAACGTTCGTGATCACGTCAAGCGAGGGCCCTCTCCCGTTCGGCCGGGATGGGACGCGGCGGGCCGCGGTCATCGCGACGATGATCCGGGACCGCTTCGCACCCGATAGCGGCGTCTGGCCACCGAGTCGCTCCAGCGAGCCGTCGAGGTGGGTCGTCTAGCGGCATCTGGACGGGAGCCGGCGGCCCCCACCCGGTCCCAATCGGTCACCGTGACCCCAAGGGTTCACGTCGGCGACGGTGACAGATGGGGTGGGATCCGCCATTCCGTCCGGCAAGGCGCACGGCGAGACCGGGCCGACCACGATCGGTCAGCCCGGCCTCGCCGGAGATGCGGTCGGCGCCCCGGCCAACCTGCCCGCACATTCGCGGGTCGAGG
>JBBJOE010000307.1:0-3943 GCA_037721765.1 Thermomicrobiales bacterium | reverse complement strand
ACCCCGACTTCACCGGGACCGGATGCCTGGCATCGGGCCCGTCAGGGCGAGGGACGGGGTGCGGGGCGCCGGGTGTTTGGACCGGGGAACGAGACGGCCCCAGCAGCACGGCGGGGCGCCGTGGGGCCCGGGAGGACCTGTCGTCGGAAACCTACACCGGGTGTGAATCCGTGAAGATCAAGGCATGATGTCGTTTTCCGTCTCCGGTGCCGGTGGGGACGACGAGGCGACATCAGCTGGGTAGGCGAGCTCCGGAGCCACCTCGTTCCCCGAGGAATAGGCGGTCGCGAGGTCCCCGGATGGAACGACCGCGGCCGTGTCAAGCCGCCTCGGCCGGGGGGAGGATCAGGGTCACGATCGTGATCGCGCCGGGCACCACATCGACCTCGGCGACGAGCGACCCGTCCGGCAATTCGACCCGGTGCGGTTCGCCCGGCGCGGCCACCGGCACCACCGGCACGGCCACCGCCCGCCCGTCCTCTCCCGTTCGTACCGTCATCTCGGCCTGGGCGCCCGAGCTCTCGGCGGGCACGATCACCAATTCGGCCGCGACCCCCGCACAGCCATCGGCGACCGGGGTCGAGGCGACCGGGTTGACACCGGTCCCGTCGCCGTTGGCCGCCCGCCGGATGGGCTCGCCGACGACCAATTCGGGCACCCCCTCGCCCCCATCGCAGGTCACGGCCCAGATCTCGATCGCCCCGAGCGCGTCGACCCCGACCGAGGTCTCCACCGAGCGCCCCGCCACCTCGACCGTCCGGTCCGCGGCCGGGGCATAGCCCGGGGCGGCCGCGGTCTGGCGGACGGTGTAGGCGCCGTTCGGGACATCCAGGAAGCGGGTCCGGCCATCGGTGCTGTCGTCGGCGACATCGCAGGTCTCGAACGGCTCGACCGAACCGTCCACCGAGACCAGGGCGTAGCAGCCGCCGGCCACCACCGCCGCCGTCTCCTCGTCCTGCGAGCGGACCACCAGGTTCCCGAACGATGGCAGGACGTAGTTGACCGCGACCAGCGACACCCGCTCGCCGGGGACCACCCGGAACGGGTCGCTGAGGGCCTCGAGGTCCTCCTGGCTAACGAACAACCATCGTTCGGCCGCTTCCACGGGCACGGTCATGATCGCCCGGCCATCCGTCCCGATCGCCGCGCTGGCGACCACCTCGTCGTCGAAGAGGTCGTCCCCCCCGGGGTCGGTGACCCGGTAGGTGACCTCGTCCGCCGCCGCCAACCGGCATCCCTCGATGGGCTCGCCCATCGCCGGGTCGTAGGGCGCCTCCGTCGTCACCCGGTAGTAGGCCGTGCGATTGAACTGGAAGGCGTCGGCGCAGACCAGCCCGGTGATGGTCAGGGTGACCGACCCGGCCGGGGTCGACGCGGCCCCCTCGCTCGCCGCCGGGGTCTCGACCGGGACCGTCGGCTCGGCAGGTACGGTGGAGGCGGCCGTCGATTTCGATTCGGCGGGCGCCACCTCCGGGGCGGTCGCCGTATCGACCGGGACCGTGAGGTCGGTCGTCGGGATCGGCGGGGCGGGCTCGCCCGGCTGCATCTCGAAGAACAAGGCGTGGTAATCCCGCTGCCCGGAGGTGGCCATGGCCACGGTGACCCGTTGGTCGGCGGCGGGGCCCGGGGCCAGGAACCCGGCCGGGGCTCCGGTCAGGGCGACGATGTAGCTGCCGACCGGGAGCTCGAACTGGGTGATCCCCGCCGCGCCGGTGGTGGCCTCGACCACGAGGGTGCCGCGCTGGCCACTGGCCGGGTCGGGCAGGGTGTAGACGGCGATGGTGGTGCCGGGGATCGGGGCCCCGTCGGTCGCGCTGGCGACGATCGCCTCGACCACCCCGACCGAGACCTGGGCGACCAGGGCGACCTCGACCGGCACCGCCGCGCCAGCCGCGGTGATCGTCAGGGCCACCGGCCCGGTCGCGTCCTCATAACCGGCCGGGAGCGCGGTCTGGACGACGAACAGCGGGACCTCCTCCGGCACCGTCCCGAACGTCGCCGACCCGTCGGCCCCGGTCACGACCGGATCGACCACCGGGGTCTCACCGGGCTCCAGCACCACGTCTTGGACGCCGGTCCCGTCATCGGGCAGCGCTTCCCCGGCCCCGTCACCGGCCGGGGGGCCGGTCTCCGCCCCGTCCACCACGACCTCGACGGCCCCGAAGATGCCGACCGCGACGCCGGCGAGCAGGGTCCCGGCCCCGTCGGTGACGACCACGACGACTGACCCGGTCGCGATCGCGACGGGCGAGAAGCGGGTCATCATCGTCAGGACCAGGAGGGACGCGGCGACGATTCGCCACCAGCGCCACACCCGCGATCGCGGTGTCATGTCCCTTCCCTCGACGTTTCGGAAATGCGCGTGCGGGCCGGACGCATCGCCGTCTACCGCCGTGCCCATCGTTGCCCCGCCGGGGAACGCCCGGGCCAGCCAGACCCGGCGCGCCCCACCCAGTGGCGACCTACCATAAGTATACGCTGCCCACCCCCGGCGTCGTCCGGGGTCCCTAGCCCAATCGGGGGAGTCCCGGCGGGGATGAGGCTCCCGGCACCGGCGAGCGATATCCCCCCGCACTGGGCACCCGGCGACTCCGGGCTCGGTCTCGTCCGCACCGGCCCCCTCCCCCTCCGACCTCCGCCGACCCCATCGCATCCGGATAGCACCCCGGCGCCGTCCCGAGTCCGGGAACGATGGCTCGGCGGCGTGCGACCCCGCGCCACCGGGCCCGCGGGAGCCCGGCCTATCCCGGCTGACGATCCTCTCACCATCACCGGGAGACGCGCACCGCGCGATGCCCGGCCCATCCAGCCGGCACACGCCACACGCCGGTCCACCCAGTCACCGGAAGCCCGATCCGACCCGCGCGACCATCAAGCCTTCCCCCGCCCGGGCAGCGGGGGCGGCAGGTCCGGACAGCGAGGATCGACCCACCCAGTCTCCGAGATCCCAGGGCCGACCCCGTCTGGTCACCGGGTGTCCGGTCCACCCGTACCGTCTCCGTATTCACCTATGACGCCCCCGGCGGACCCGGGGCCCGCGTCATCTCCCGCCTGGGCTCCCTGGTGCCGCGGGGACATCAGGTTAGGAGGTGTCTGGTCGCTCGCGACGCCGGTCACCCCGTCACCGGTCGCCCCCTCGCCGATCGTGGTGCCGTTCGTCTCGGTGGCGTGACCGGCCACGGCGGCAGCGACGACGACGTGCGTCGTCCCGCCCCCGACCGCGACGGACATCGCCGCGATGGCACCGGTCTCCCCCGCCCCGGCGGCCTGGCGCAGGCAATACATGCCGGGTAACACGCCCTCGAAGCGAACCGCGCCGGCGGCATCGGTCAGCCGCGCCGGGTGCGACGCCGTCACGCAGTCGGCCGCGTCCAGCCTCAGCCACACCCCAGCCATCGGACGCCCATCCGACCTGATCGCCGTCACGACCACCTCGGCCCCGATCGCCGCCGGCCCGGCCGTCCCATCGCCCCCCTGTCGATCACCCGCGAGCGACGTCGTCCCGCCCGCGACGGCGGTCGCGGGGGGACGGACCTGCCGGGATGCCACCGTCGGAGACGTGGTGCCCGGCGTCCCCTCATCCGACGCCGCGTCCGGTTGCCCCATCGGCCCAGTCGTGGCGGTCGGGAACGACGTGGCGGTCCCAATTGCGGTCGCCGAGCCTCGAATGGCCCTTGGGGTGGTTGGGATCTCTGTCGACCGCACGGTTACGAGCCGGGGCGAGCCCCCTGAACCGATCGTGGCGGTCACGGCCACGGTCGCGGGCCCCCCCGGCGGGATGACCGTCGCGCCCGGCGACCCGGAGCGGATCGAACGCGTGGAGGTAATCGGGGTCCCCTGTCCCGACGGCCGGATCGACCCACGCGCGGGCACCGTCGCGGGCACCGTCGCGGGCACCGTCGCGGGCACCGTCGCGGGCACCGTCGCGGGCACCGTCGCGGGC
>JBBJOE010000306.1:0-3954 GCA_037721765.1 Thermomicrobiales bacterium | reverse complement strand
GCGCCTGGCGGTGCTTGCCGGGTAGGGAGGTAGACCGTATACTCAGGCGTTCCGGGACGCGGTTTCGGCCCCGTCCCGCTTGGGTGTGATACGGATCGACGATACGACGCGGCTGACCGCGACGCGAGGGCCTGATGAAGATCGTGATGCGCCAAGATGTCGAGAAGGTCGGCGAGAAGGGAACGGTCCAGACCGTCTCCGATGGCTATGCGCGAAATTATCTGATTCCCAAGGGGTTCGCCGTCGTCGCGACCAACGGTGAGTTGAAGACGGTCGAACAGTACCAAAAGGTGCAGGCTCGCAAGCTGGCCAAGCAGGAGGCCGAGTTGCAGGCCCTGGCCGACAAGATCGACGGCAAGCAGTTGAGCTTCACCGCCCGGGCCAGCGACCAGGGTCGCCTGTTCGGCTCAGTCACCGCCGGCGACATCGCCACCGATCTCTCGGCGCTGGTCGGCGAGACCATCGACCGCCGTCGCGTCGTCCTCGACGAGGCGATCCGCAACGTCGGCGTTCACACCGTCACCATCCACCTCGTCGGCCGCCTGCGCCCGAAGGTCACCGTGACCGTCGATGCCGAGGCCACCGAGGAGACCGACGCCCGCGCCGCCGCCGACACCCCGGCCGCCGCGGAGGCTCCCGCGGTCGCGGCGACCGCCGCCACCCCGGCCACTCCGGACCCCGACACCTCCGAGGCCTGATCCCTTCCCGGACCCGGGGCAATTCTCCCGGCGCTCTCCGGCACATCACAACTCACGATCTGCCGTCCCCGCCGGCCGACCCGGACGAAGGAGTCATCCGGATGGTGACGGCTGTCGAACAGCATCTCCCACCCCATAATATGGAGGCCGAGCAATCCCTGCTCGGCAGCCTCATGATCGACCGTGACGCCATCATCAAGGTGGCCTCCTACGTCCGTTCCTCCGATTTCTACCTCACCAGCAACGGCTACATCTTTCAGGCCATCATCGACCTCTACAACAAGCGTGAGCCGACCGACTTCGTCACCCTGACCGACGAGCTCGGCCGCCGCGACCGCCTCGACGCCGTCGGCGGCGTGGCCTACCTCTCGTCCCTCCTGACCTCCGTCCCGACCGCCGTCCACGTCGAGTACTACGGCCGGATCGTGGAGCGCACGTCGACACTCCGCCGCCTCATCGATGCCGGGTCCGAGATCGTCGCCATTGGCTACCAGGACGGGGTGGAGGCCGAAGTCGCCCTGGACTCCGCCGAGCGGGTCCTCTTCCAGATCACCGAGTCACGGACGACCAAAGACTTCCGCTCGATCGCGGAGGTCCTCGACAAGTTCTTCGACCAGATCGACTACATGCAGCAGCACCGGGGCGACGTCGTCGGCGTCGCCACCGGATTCTCGGACATGGACCAACTGACCGGCGGCCTGCAGCGTTCCGACCTGATTATCCTCGCCGCCCGCCCCAGTATGGGCAAGACGGCCCTCGCCCTCGGCATTGCCTACGGCGCCGCCCTCCAGCACGGCAAGAAGGTGGGCATCTTCAGCATGGAGATGTCGGCCGAGCAACTGGTCCAGCGCCTCCTCTCGATGGAGACCGGGGTCGATTCCCATCGCCTCCGCCTCGGCCAGATCGACGACGGCGAGTGGGACCGCATCTCCCGCGCCTTCGGCCGCCTCTCGGAGGCCAACATCTTCATCGACGACTCGGCCGCCGCCGGGGTCATGGATATCCGGAGCAAAGCCCGCCGCCTCCAGGCCGAACACGGCTGCGACCTGATCGTCGTCGACTACTTGCAACTGATGTCTGGCCGCCGGTCGGACAACCGGGTGCAGGAGATCTCAGAGATCTCCCGGGGCCTCAAGGGGCTGGCCCGGGAGCTTAATGTCCCGGTGGTCGCCCTGTCGCAGCTCTCCCGGGCCGTCGAGACCCGCGCCGACCACCGCCCGATGCTATCGGACCTCCGGGAATCGGGCTCGATCGAGCAGGACGCCGACATCGTGATGTTCATCTACCGGGACGAAAAATATGATGAGAACTCTGACAAGAAGGGCATCGCCGAGATCATCGTCGCCAAGCACCGCAACGGCCCGGTCGGCTCGATCAACCTTCGCTTCTTCGACCAGACGGCCCGGTTCGCCGACCTCGAGTTGTACCGTGAATCCTCACTCTGACGACACTCGATCCCGCTCATCGGGCGGCAGGATGGCGAACCGGACCCTGGTCCGTGCCTCTCAACGCCACGAGGCTGCCCGTGACTAGGATCTTCGGCGGCTTCCTGGTCGCGACCGATCCCTCGGTGGCCGTCCCCCGCGCCTTCTTCACCGATGTCCTGCCCCAGATCATCGACCTGGGTGAGGTCCACGTCACCCTGGCCGTCTTCCGGCTGGCGCACGACGCCGGGGGGATGGAACGGCCCGTGCCCGGGCGGACCTTAACCGCCGACGTGGGTGTCCGGACCGCTCTCCGGGTGCCCGGCAGCCCCCGGGAACCGGACGCCCGGATCGCCACCGGGCTCGATCTGGCGGTCGGCCGGGGCACCTTGCTTCGGTTCTCGGCCGAATCCGGAGAGGCCGGGACCATCTGGTACTATGTCAACACGGCCGTCAATCAAGGTCTCGTCGCCGCGATGGCCAGGGGTGCCGTGGCGCCGCCGGAGGCGGTCCAGGATGGTGACCCGTTGACCAGGGTCGTGCCGGAGCGGCCCAACGTGTTCCGGCTCTACGAGCAGAACATCGGATTGCTCTCACCCCTCATCGCGGATCACCTGGTAGACGCTCTCGAACGCTACCCCCCGGGGTGGATCGAAGACGCGATCCAGGAAGCGGTCACCTATAACCGGCGCAGTTGGCGCTATGTCCAACGCATCCTCGAGCAGTGGGCGGTCCGGGGACGTGGGCCGGGTCAGGAACAGGACGGGAACCGTGAAGCGCATCGGCGACGTGATGAAGTCGATCTCGATTCCGATCAGTACCGCGACGGGCGGTACCTCGACCGCGCCCGCGGCCGCTAAGTGCGCCATATGCCAGGACGCCGGCTGGCTGCGCGTCGATGCCGCGGTCGGTTCTCCGAACTTCGGCCGGCTCTTCCCGTGTGACTGCCAGGTCCGGGCTAGCGATGGCAAGCGGGCCGCGGAACTGAAGCGCCTCTCCAACCTCGACGCCTTCCTCGATCGCACGTTCGACGACTTCGACCAGTCTCTCCCGGGCGTCACCGACGCCTTCCATGCCGCTCTCGACTACAGCGAGACCCCAGAGGGCTGGCTTTTCCTGCACGGCCGCTGCGGCGGGGGCAAGACCCACCTCGCCGTCGCGATCGCCCTCGCCTTCATGGAGCGCCAGCCGCACCAGCGGGTCCTGTTCTCGGTCGTCCCAGATCTCCTCGATCACCTCCGGGCAACCTTCGACCCCGGCCATGGCGTCGCCTACGACGAGCGCTTCGACGCCATCCGGGGTGCCCAACTCCTGATCCTTGACGATCTCGGCACCGAGAACACGACTCCCTGGGCCCGTGAGAAGCTCTACCAGATCTTCAATCACCGGTACAACGAGCAACTCCCGACGGTGATTACCTCGAATCAGGATTTCAAGCGGATCGAGGACCGGGTCCTGTCTCGCATCCTCGATACCCGGTTGACCCGTTATGTCCACCTCGACGCCGAGGACTTCCGCCTGAGGCGGCGCGGCGACATGCTCGGGATGCGTGGTCGCGGTCGCGCGTAGGCACGTCCGGCCCCGTCAATCACGGGCCCGGGTCCCAAACACCCTACTTCGGTCCTATTGGGTGTCCCGCCGGACGTGGGTACACTGGGGAAGATCGTACCGCGACGGGTACGCCTCGGACCGAGCGACATCGTGCAAGGGGACGCCGCGTGATCCGTCCGCTCTCCAGGTTCATGGACGACCCTGACACCCACCAGGCCGCGGTTGTCCCGATCGCGCTCCCGTCGTCGGACGACGGGGCGAGAGATGACGATGGTTTCCTC
>JBBJOE010000305.1:0-3968 GCA_037721765.1 Thermomicrobiales bacterium | reverse complement strand
GCCCTCGACCTCTGCATGCCCGCGACGACCTTGGGAGACGTCTACAGCCTGGTCCTCTACCCGGCGATGAGCTCCCACCGTGCCCTGACGCCCGAGCAGAGGACCGAGGTCGGGATCGGCGACGGCCTGGTCCGCCTGTCTGTCGGGATCGAGGACGTCGATGACATCACCGCCGACCTCGGCGCGGCCATCGCCGTAGGCCTCGGACGCGAACTTGACACCGCCGTCGCCGGGGGGCCCGCCCTCGCCGGGCGCCCCTGATCCCACCTGGACTCGAACGGCCCGGCAAAGCGTCGCTCCCCCGCGCATCGTCGAGTGAGAAAGAGAAAGGGACACCGATGGCCACGACGATCGACGCTCCGGTGCCGAGCCCGGCACACCACGCGGGCATGGACGACCGGGAGAAACTCGCTCACCTCCGTGCCCAGTTGCCAGCCGTCGACCGCACCGGATACTTCAACGCCGGCACCAACGGCCCCCTGCCCAAGGTGGCTCTCGACGCCCTGATCGCCGCGGCCCACACCGAGTACGACGCCGGTCGGATCATTCCCGGCGTCTACGAGGGGGGGTGGACGCGCAACCGGCGCATCCGGGTCCTGCTCGCGGAGATGCTCGGTGCAGACCCGTCCGAGATCGCCCTGACCCACAGTACCTCGGAGGGCATCGGCACCGTCCTCTCCGGCATCGACTGGCAGCGCGGCGACGAGGTGATGACGACCACCCTGGAGCATCCCGGACTGTTCGGGCCCCTCTCGCAGATCAGCCATCGCTACGGGGTCAAGATTCGGATCATCGACATCGGCGACGGCGGCGGAGACGTCACCGCGATCCTGGAAGCGGCGATGTCGCCCCGGACCCGGGTCGTCGCGCTCTCGCATGTCATGTGGTCTTCGGGAGCCGTTGCCCCGCTCCGCGAGATCGCGGCGCTGGTCCGCGCCCGGCACGCCCTGACCCTGATCGACGCCGCCCAGTCCGCCGGACAGATCCCGATCGACCTTCACGATCTCGGCATCGACGCCTACGCGATCCCCGGCCAAAAGTGGCTCTGCGGACCGGAGGCGACCGGCGCCCTCTATGTCCGCGCGAGCGCGATGGCCGATATCCAGCCCACCCACCCCCGCTACGCGCAGACCGACGGGACCGGCTACATCATGCCCTTCGCCGGAGCCAATCGCTTCGAGATCGGCGAGTTCTTCGGTCCGGCGATCCTGGCCCAGGAAGCCGCCCTGACGTGGCTCCGGGATGAGGTCGGACTCGATTGGGCCTATGCCCGCGTTCACGCCCTCGGCCAGCGCTGCTGGGACGCCCTGGACGCGATCGACGGCGTCACGATGGCCTCTCCGAAGGACAAGATCGCCGGTCTTGTCTGCTTCCAGATCCCGGGTATGGCTCCCCCGGACATTGCCGCCAAGCTCTACGAGCGCGGCGAGACAATCCGCTACGTCGCCTATCCCCCGGGCCCGGCAGTCGCCCGGGTCTCGACGGGCTGGTGGAACTCCGAGGAGGAGATTGATCGCCTCGCGGAGGGTGTCCGCGCGGTCGTCGAAGACCATCGACGGGCCACGACCCACACCGAGCCGACAGATGGCACGACCTCCTGACGCTCGCCCCCCACCATCCAGGTCCACCGTCTCCCGTCTCCCGTCTTCCGTCTACGAAACGAGGCTCCTCCCGATGCGCGGTGACGTGCTCCTCCTCAATGGCCGATTCCTCACGATGGACCCCGCGAACCCCGTGGCCTCGGCCGTGGCGATCCGCTCCGGCATGATCGCCGCCGTCGGCGACGACGTGACCGCCCGGGCCGCGGCGGCGCCCGGCAGCGAAACGATCGACCTCGCCGGCAAGACCGCGACGCCGGGACTGAACGACGCCCATTCGCACCCGATGCTGGTCGGGTTCGCCTTGGCCGATCTCGACCTCGCGACCCCGCCGAACCGATCGATCGGGGACATCGTCGATCTGGTCCGGGCGGAGACAGCCCGGCGACCGGCCGGATCCTGGGTCCTGGGCCGGGGCTACGACCAGGCCCGGCTGGCCGAGAGTCGCCACCCGACACGTCATGACCTCGACGCCGTCTCCCCGGACAACCCGGTCATGCTGATCCGGGCCTGCCACCACATCTCGGTGGTCAACTCCCGCGCCCTCGCCCTGGCCGGCATCGGCCGCGACACCCCCGACCCCGACGGCGGCACTATCGACCGGGACGAGCGCGGCGAACCGACCGGCGTCGTCCGGGAGACCGCCCACGGGATGGTGCAGTCCGCCATCGCCAAGCCGAGCGTCGAGGAACTCAAGGCCGCCCTGCGGCGCGGTGGCCAAGCCTTCCTGGCGAGCGGCGTCACGAGCACCGCCGAGGCCGGGATCTCGAATTCCGAGCAATTCCGTGCCTACCAGGACCTGTGGGCGGCGGGAGAGCTGCCGGTCCGCACGTACCTGATGATGATGCTCGACGAGACCTTCGACCGGCTCGTCGGCCTCGGCATCACCACCGGCTACGGTGACGACCGGCTCCGGATCGGCCCGGTGAAACTTTTCAGTGACGGCAGCCTCGGCGGCAGGACGGCCCGGATGCGTCGTCCCTACGAGGGTCAGCCTGACAACGTCGGTCTGTGGATGATGCCGCCCGACGACCTGAAGACCAAGGTGCTCCACGCCCACCGGGCGGGGTATCAGGTCGCCATCCACGCCATCGGCGACGCGGCGATCGATCTGGTCCTCGACGCCTACGAGGAGGCGATGGCCGATGACCCACGCCCAGACCCCCGCCATCGAATCGAGCACTGCTCGATCGCCGACGAGCGGATCATGGCCCGCGTCGCCCGCCTCGGGGTGATTCCCGTCCCGGGCACCTCGTTCCTCCACGCCTTCCGCGACGCCTACATCGACGCCGTGGGCCTGGAACGCCTCCGTCATGCCTACGGGATGGCCAGCTTCGCCGCCCACGGTATCACCGCCGCCGCCAGCACCGACGCCCCCGTGGTGCCGACGTCGGCCACGGTCGGCCTCCAGACGATGATGACCCGCCGGGACCGGGGCGGGGAAGAGATCTGGCCCGGGGAGCGCATCGGCCTCGAGGACGCCATCCGCGCCTACACCGTCAATGGTGCCCACGCTACGTTCGAGGAACGCCGGAAGGGGACCTTGGCGCCGGGTATGCTCGGCGACGTCACGGTGTTCGAGACCGACCTGACCGAAGTGGCCCCAGAGGACATCGGCACCGTCGGTATCGCCTACACCGTCCTGGGAGGCGAGGTGGCCCACGCCGGTCCCGGCGCGTGAGACCGGCGCGCCAGGCGTCCCCACGTCCGGTTTCGCGCACGAAGGAGTCGCTCCGCCCGGAGCCGCCCGGCTGTCCCTGACCAACGATCCTCCGGGCCACGAGCCGGTGGCCCGGGATTGGCGAGCGGGATCGAGTACGCCCGGGGACATTTCGGGCCACCGTCCCGCGACGGACGCCCCCGCGCTCGACGGGCTGACCAAGAACGGGACAACGGATCGACCGCGGAGGCTCCCCGAAAGGACTACCCCACATGCGACTTACCTACTTCGGCCATTCCGCGTTCCAGCTGGACGACGGAGAGAACACGGTCCTGATCGACCCATTCATCTCCGGCAACGACTTGACGAACCAGGACCCTAGCGCCTTATCACCCGGCTCGATCCTGCTCACCCACGCCCATGACGACCATGTCGGAGACACCGTGGCGATCGCCACGCGGTGCGGCGCGGCCGTAGTCGCCACCTTCGAGCTGGCCAATTGGGCCGGCTCTCAAGGCGTGTCCGATGTCCGGCCGGGTAACCACGGTGGCACGGTCGCCTTTCCGGGCGGCACCGCCAAGTTCACCCCCGCCTGGCACACCTCCTCGCGCTCCGATTGGTCGGCCCCTGGTGTCCCGGCCGGTCTGGTCGTCCGATTCGGCGGCAAGACGATCTACTTCGCCGGCGACACCGCCCTCTTCGGCGACATG
>JBBJOE010000040.1:0-14510 GCA_037721765.1 Thermomicrobiales bacterium | reverse complement strand
CGGTCCGAGGCCGGGCCCTTTGCCTACGTGAAGGTGGCCGACGGGTGCGATCACGCCTGCGCCTTCTGCACGATCCCCAGCATCAAGGGGCGTCAGGCCAGCAAGCGACCGCTGCACGTCCTCCAGGAGATCATCGACCTCGTCGCCGGTGGGACGAAGGAAGTCGTGCTGGTCGCCCAGGACACCATCCGCTATGGTGCCGACCTCGGGATGAAGAACGGCCTGCCGACGCTGCTGGAATCGATCGTCGAACAGGTGCCCGATCTGGCCTGGCTTCGAATGCTCTACATCTACCCAAGCCCGCTGACGCTGAAGATGGTCGACGTGATGGCGAAGCACGACGTGTTGTTGCCCTACCTCGACATGCCGATCCAGCACGCGGATCGGGACGTGCTCCGGTCCATGAACCGCCCCAGCGACATCGACATGACCCGCAGGCTGATCGACCATGCTCGTCAGTCGCTGACCGACCCCGTGATGCGGACGACGCTGATCGTCGGTTACCCGGGCGAGACCGAATCCCAGTTCGAGACCCTGTACCGGTTCGTCGAGGAGACGCGGTTCGACCACGTCGGCGTCTTCACGTATTCCCCCGAGGAGGGCACCAAAGCGGCGACGCTGCCGGACGCGGTCCCGGCCGAGGTGGCCGAGCGGCGCCGGGCGGCAATCATGGAACTCCAGAACAGGATCTCGCTGGATCACAATCAGGCGCTCGTCGGCACGACGATCCAGATTCTGGTCGAAGCGATCGGCGAGGCCGAGGATGAACTCGGCGGGACCGAACCGATCTCGGTCGGCCGCGCCCGCCGTCATGCTCCGGAGGTCGACGGGATGGTGTTCATCCCGGGTGCCCATCCCGTCGGCTCGATGATGGACGTTCTGGTGGAGGAGGCAGGTCCGTACGATCTGTGGGCGGCTGACCCCCTCGCTGCCACGGCGACCTGGACCGGCGACCGAATCGCCGGGCGGGAAGCGACGCGGCGACGCGTTCCAACAGGTCGCTCTCGAGCGGCGAACCGACGGGGAACACGCGGACGGGGGAGGCCGGTGCCAATGGCCACACCCGTTGGAACATGACCCACTGTCCGGGGTCAGCGCCGATCGCCCCTTCGAGCACGGTGACCATCCGGGCGAGTCCGACCTCGATGTCCTGAGCGAGATCCTCCGTCTTCATGATCGTGATCGGCTCGTGTATGGTCGCCCGGAGACCGCTGGGGGTACGGAGGGCGAAGATCGGCACGAGCGGGGCGCCCGTGTCGCGAGCGATCCGGATCGCCCCGGGCGGCAGCGTGGTGGGACGACCGAAAAAGGTGACTGGCTTGCCATTCTGGAAGAAGTCCCGGTCGATGACGAAGGCCGTGCAGTCGTTCCGCCGCAGCGCGAGGATCGCCTGGCGTACTCCCGCGGGCGAAACGTCGACGATCGTCGCCCGGTGAGACTGCCGCAGGTGGGTAACGCCGTCGTAGATGAAGCGGGCGGTGGTTCGTCCGGTGACCGTGGTGACACGGTACCCCATGGCGTTCAGGGCCTGCCCGAGGGTGTCGAAGGCGCCCAGGTGGGCGGAGACGATGATGGCGCCCTTGCCCGCGTCGAGGACCCGGTCCAAGATCGACCAGTCCCCGGCGACGACCTCCAATGAACGGGCGACTTGGTCGCGCGACTGTCGTGGCGTCGTCACCAAATCGGCGAAGTTGCGGGCGCTGGTACGGAAGGCGGAACGGGCCAGGATGGTCACCTGTCGCTCGGTAGCCCCGGTCCCGACCACCTGGCGGAGGTTCGAGCGGACATTCTCCCGGTACGTTGGCGAAAGGCGATAGAGGCTCTCCCCGATCGCGCTGGCGACGACCATCCGGATGGGACGGGGGAGCAACCAGGTCACCCACGACATGGTGACCGCCACGACAATACTGACGTGACCCCGCAGTTCGCGCCGCGGCTCGCCCCGAAACGGCCCGCCGGTTCGTCGGGCGGTGGATGCCGAATTTGAGGGTTGGTCCGCGGCCGTCCCGGTGGAAGGGATGCCGGGGGTGACGAGAGGGGCAACCTCCGTGTGATGAGTCACCTCGCGGTCCGTCACCGATCCCGGTGGATTGCGTCTCACGGTCCCGGTCGTTTCGGCCAAGAGATCAGGCATCCGGATCAGCAGGATGAGTCGTCGTCGGAACCGTCTTACCCGGGGGAACGATGAAGTCCCACGCATCCACGAGGACCGGGATGCCCCGGATGATCGTCAACGCCACCGCGAGCCAGACAGCGCCCCAACCGAGTGCGGTGTAGACGGCGTTGTCATGCAAGGATTCCAGCCACGTCCCGTCGGACGTATTCGTCTCCCGCCCGACCCAACCGGCCAAGTAGACAAAGGCGATCGCTTTGGCATAGCCATAGAGTGCCCGCACGAACCGTCCCGCCGTCAGCCAGCGGGTCAGAGGGGATTTGGCCATGTTGCGTTCACCAAAAGGCGTCAGGCCTTCTTGGAGACCGAGAGAGCGAACGGCATCGACGATGATGCCGCGCGTGATCACTAACAGGGGAACCCAGATCGGGACAGCGCCAAGGTCGGCGAAGACGACCCAGCAGACGGTCTCGACGATCCTGTCGCCAGCGATGTCAAAGACCGCCCCGAAGGTGGACGTCGCGTTGCGACGACGCGCGACCCACCCGTCGATGCCGTCGCTGGCGATGACCAACGCCAGGCCCACCATCGTGATCACCACGGTCTGGGCCGTGCCCCAATACACGAGGGCCATGAGCAGGAACAGCGCGACCAGGCGACCGACCGTTATCAGGTTAGCCATGCCGGCCGACCCGGTCCCGAACGCCCGCCAGGGATGGCGACGCGGCTCGACTTCGACGGCCCGCCGGATACGGTCCATGCCCGCATGACGAGCGGTGTCGCCCGGCGCAAGAGACGACCAAACCGAGGTTCACCACACGAACTGCACCACGGCCACCCAGACGAGCAGGTGGATCACCATCGTCAGCCCGAGGATCATCCGGCTGGCGAAGCGGTCGCCACGATGGGTGACCCAGGCGACCATCGCGTTCATCAGCGTCGCGAAGGTCGCGATCAGCGGCATCTGCCACAGTGACGACGGCGCGTCGAAGCGCGTCGGGATACCCTCTGCGCCTCGACGGACCGTGATCACATCGGGCAATGCCCCGATACGAGACGAGATTGTGACCCACATCAGCAAGGCGCTGAAGACCGTTGCCCCCGCGAAGATGAGGGCAAGCCTGTCCCCCAGGAGCGTCGATCCCTGGAAAGCGGGCGGCAGCCGGACGGCCGGCGTCCGGGTCGAGGGCAATCGGCGAGACGCATCCCGCGCCCGGCGCCCGGTGGACTCTCCGGTCGTCCGCATCCGGGCCGATCGCCGGTCCGGTCGATCAGGCGGAGCAAGGTCGATCTCTTCGATGTCGGCGGCCAGGTCATCGCTGCTGATCGATCGACCCCGGGGCGCCGCCGTCGTTCCCTGACGGTCACGGTCTCGCCGGGGGCGACCCTCACGGCGCGGTCCACCGTCCTGAGCACCTGAGTCGGAGAGTCCCTCACCGCCGGGATCATGTGCCGCCGAACCCTGCATCTCGGTCTCGCGAGACCGCAGGTAACGGTCGGCGGCGCCGGGGTCGATGGTCCATTCCCGGTCGCCAGCGTCGGGAGGCCGGAGCGCCGGCCTATCTCCGGTCACGGCCGGTCTCGATCGCCGGGGGAGTGACGTGCCGCGACCGTTGCCGGGACGGATCGACGGGTCTCGGCGGTCCTGATCGTCCATACCGCGTCACCCTCCTTCCGGCCGATTCGGTCACTGCCACGGTGCTGGGATGCCGTCCGGGACGGGACGCGACAGTGCCGCCCGGGCGAGTGGGCGCGTTGCGGTCAAGGATAGCATGCCCCCCAATTGACTCCCGGCGGAACTCGCGGGTCCTCGCGCGCTCGCCGGGTCGCCTCAGCCCGGCGGACCGGGCAACGGCGCGCGTGTGGGGGCAGGGGCGGCAGGGGCCGGGGCGATGGGGATCGTTGGCGACGGGACCTCGGGTGCGCCCGCTGGCGGTTGGAAGATCGAGGTCATCGTGGTTGCCGTCGGCGCGACGTCTGAGTCGATGTCGGCCTGTTCGGACTTCTCCGCCAACCACCGCTGCACGGCTCGATCCTGCAGGGCGGTGATCTGCTCGTCGGAGTAGGGGCGATCTTGAACGTGCTCATCGACCCGGATAATGTGCCATCCGAATTCGGTCTGCACGGGTTGGCTGATCTGGCCCGGCGGGAGGCTGAATGCCGCCTCTTCGAAGGGCGGGACCAATTCGCCGAACGTGAACCAGCCGAGGTCACCGCCGTTCGCGGCACTGCCGGTGTCGGTGGACTGGGATGCTGCCAACTCGGCGAACGAAGTGCCCGGGACGTCGAGTTGAGCGCGCAGTTGCTGGGCCAGTTCCTGGGTACCGACAAGGATGTGCGCGGCGCGGACTTGCTCGCCACGTTGGCCGATGTCGGCCTGGACCACGTCGGTCACCCGTTGTCGCACCAACTGTGGCCGGGCGACCCACTCCTCGTACTCATCCCGGGAGATTCGGGCTCGTTCGAAGACACTATCTCGATACGTCGCATACCCGGCCTCCGCGGTCTGGAGCGCCTCGGTCGCACCCGGGGTGGGAGAGACAGACGGAGACGCCGCCGGAGACGCCCCTGCGGTCGTGTCCAGAGCAGAGGCGGGGGTCGCCGCGGGCACGACCGGACTCCCGGACGCCGCGAGATCGACGATGGCGCCCGCTATCGACGGAGGCCGCGGCAACGTCTGGCTCGTTGGGGCGATCGCCGGAGTGGGCGGCATCCCCGCAACGGCCGTTTCGGTCGCGAACTGGGCCCGTTCCGGGATCAAGGTCGGCGTCGGGGTGTCCGGGAGGAGCGGGGCATCCTGCGGGGAGAACCGGTTCAAGATGTACTGGTCTACCTCGGCATCGGTGACCGAGACCCCGGCATCGTCGGCATACTGCACGAAAATTCGGTCATCGACCATCTGTTGGAGGGCCTGGTCGTCCGTGTCGGTCGAACCCCACAGGCTGTCGAGATCGGTCTGGGCTTGGGCGGCCAACTGGCGATACTGGCCGGCCTGGTCGGCCGGGAGGAGACCGGCGAGCCGCGAATACTGGTTCACTTGCTCGATGAGTTGGACGCCCTGGTAGCGCCAATAGTCCCGCCGCGTGATATCGGTGCCATTGACCGACGCGAGTACGGTGCGTGGCTTGATGACGTAGTCGTTGACGGTCGTGAAGAGCAGGATCGCCCCGATCAAGGCGCCGGCGATGCTCATCCCGATGAAGAGCTGGCGCCGTTGCCGGGCTTCCCTCTCGTGACGGGAGACGCGTCGCGCCCGGACGGGCACCGGCACGGTGCCGTGGCGGCGGTCTATCCGTCGCTGGCGATCGGGGCGTCGCGCGGGTCGCGGTCTGGCCACCGGGGCCTGTCGTCTCGGAGTCTCCGCCACCGTCGCGGTCCTCTCTACCAAACGCGGGCATGCGTCCGTCCGATCACCGTGTGGTGCCGGTCGGGACGCGGCATGCCGGACATGCGAGACGGTGCGTCTCGCGGGGAGCGGGCGGCGGGACTACCCGCGTCCACCGCCGGTGGTGAACGGCAGCAGGGCCATGTGCCGGGCACGCTTGATGGCGACCGTCATCGAGCGCTGGTGCCGGGCGCAGGTCCCAAACTTCCGGCGCGGTTCGATCTTGCCACGTTCCGCCAGGTGCCGGCGGAGGTGTGCGATGTCTTTGTAATCCACGACAGCGATCCGCTCAGCGCAGAACATGCAGACCTTGCGACGGGACGGGAAGCGGCCACCGCTGCCTCCACCGCGCCGGGCGCGACCGCGCTCGTCGTCTCCGCCGCCGTCACGGTCCCGTCCTCCGTCGCGCCCGCCGCCGCCGCCGTCCCGACCGCCGTCTCGCCCGCCCTGGGCGCCACCGCCGAAGCGGGGTCGGTCCGGGCCGCCGCCCGGCCCACCGCGTCCCGCGTCGGGCCCGCCGGGCCCACGGCCTCGACGGTCATCGCCGCCGGGCCCACCTGCCCCGCCTGGTCCACCGGGGCCGCCGGATCGGGGTTCTTGCTGTGCAGCCACGTTCGTTACCTCCACATCAGGACTGTCGATTGATCGAGAACGATTGACTGGTCCGCACGATGCGAGCGGAGAGGGCGCGTCGAAGCCCGTCTCACGGCATCCGCGCCCTGTCGTCTAGAACGGCACGTCGTCCATGTCGCTGGGCCCGCTGTCGTCCTCGCCTGAGCGGCCACGTTGACCGCCGCCACCCGAGCCCGACGTTCCGCCGCCGACGCCACCGTCACTATCGCCGCGCTGACCGAGAAGTTGGATCTCGGTCGCATTGACATCGAGCGAGGTCCGCGTCTGGCCCGCGTTGTCCTGATACTCGCGAGCGTCGAGGCGGCCCTCGACGTATACCTGCTTCCCCTTCGTCAACGCACCGCGCTGGGTCAACCCGTCCATCGTCTCGGCGAGCTTGCCCCAACCTGTGACCCGGAACCAGTTCGTCTGCTCTTGCTGCTGTCCACTGGAATCCGTGTAGCGCCGGGAGACGGCGATGCTGAATTGCACATTCATCGCTCCGCTTGGCGTATATCGGGTTTCGGGGTCGCGACCCAAATTGCCGATCAGGATGACTTTGCTGATTCCGGCCATGGTTGCCTCCTACGCCTCCTCGGGCGAATCCGTCGTCGCCGGGTCCCCGGTCGTCGGCTCCCCAGCATCTTCCGATTCGGCCGGGGCCGCCGCGACGGACTCCGGTGCGGTCTCCTCGGCCGCCAGGGCGGCGGTCTCGGTCTCCCCGGCCGCTTCGGGCCCGGTGGCGGTCTCGGCCGCCGTGACGGCGCCCGGCACGACCACCGACGTATCGGTGGGATCGGCCTCGGCGGTCGGCATCGGCTCGTCCGAGCGGGCGAGGGCCGGGTCTTCGGGCGTGTCCTCGGTGCCGGAGACATCACCGGAGACGACCGGGACCGTTGCCGCCGTGGGCGTGATCACATCACCCGTGGCGTTCGGCGCGGTCGGCTCGGCGGCCGGGTCCGGCTCGGGCTCCGGCGTGGGCTTGTTTGCCTCGGCGGCTTCGGCCGACGACCGGGTGACGATGTAGCGCATGACGCGGGTGTCGAGCTTGAGTTCGCGCTCGACCTCGATCACCTGGGAGGGGTCACTGGTGAAGTGATAGAGTGCGTAGTAGCCGTCTCGAACATCCCGGCCATTGAACCGGATGCTGTAGGCCAACCGGCGGCGGCCCCAGGGAGATGTCGTATTCAGGGCGTCGAGTGTCGCCCCGGCATCCTCGACGTAGCGGGTCACCTCGTCGAGGGCCGGTTCGAGCTCCTCGTCGGTGACATCCGGATTGAGGATGATCATCAGTTCGTAGACACGCGGGATGACCTGATACTGGCGCAACGGGCACTCCTTCCTCTGGAGTTGCCCCCCCGGATGGGTCCGGGATGTTGCGGTCCCGACGCACGGAGGAGCAAGAAGGGTCAATTCGAGATTCGAGCACACGCATGTGGCTGAGACGCGAGTCTACCACACGGGCCCGATCCGGCTTCGACATCCTCACGAGGCAAGGTTTTGCCTGGTCCCTACCCGGAGTCGACCGGGTCGGGCCGGCGCCATGAAACCTATCGGACCGCGACTCGCCTCGCTGGAGACCTCGCGATCACTCCTCGCGGTCGAGGGCCAGGCCGATGATGTCGGCTAGCTCCCGGAGGGTGTCCTGGGCGTCGCGTGAATCCTCGTCCTCGGGGGATTCGAGGATCACCTGGGCCACGCCCCGCAGGGCCCCGATGGCTGCCGGGGTGCCTAGGTCGTCGGACATCGCGTTGTAGAACCGCTCTCGCTCGGACGAGACATCGACGACGATGTCTCGTCCGAAGGTCGTGAACTCGCTCGCCTCGACCAGATCGCGCCGCACCCCGTCCCAGGTGTCGATCTCGTCGTCCACGTACGCCCACGGATCCCGGTAATGGTGATCCAGGAGGTAGAGCCTCAGGGCATCGGCGTGGTACGTGGTGAGGACATCGCTCACCCTGATGAGGTTGCCGAGCGACTTGCTCATCTTCTCGCCCTGGTAGGAGACCATGGCGGCGTGCATCCAGACGCGGGAGAACGGGCGCTCGGTCGTGGCCAGTTCGCTCTGGGCGATCTCGGACTCGTGGTGCGGGAACACCAGGTCGGACCCGCCGCCGTGGATGTCGATCGTGTTACCGAGGTAGTACGTGGCCATCGCGCTGCACTCGATGTGCCAGCCGGGCCGACCCGGGCCCCAGGGGGTCTCCCAGGTAGGCTCGCCCGCTGCGGCGGCTTGCCAGAGGACGAAATCGAGCGGGTCTCGCTTCTTCGGATCGTCCGGGACGTTGCCGCGCTCGTTGGCGACGGCGAGCATGTCCGGTCGAGCGATGCCGCTCAGCTTGCCGTACTCCGGGTCGCTCTCGACCGAGAAGTAGACGCTGCCACCCGACTCGTAGGCGTGGCCCGCGGCGACCAGCGATTCGATCAGGGTAACCATCTCGGGGATATGATCGGTCGCGAGGACGAAGTGGTCGGGGTCGAGGGCGTTGAGGGCCCGCATGTCGCGGCGAAGTCGTGCCGTCTCAGCGGCGCCCAGTTCCTGCCAGTCGACGCCCGCCTCCTTCGCCTTCCGGAGGATGTCGTCGTCGATGTCGGTCACATTCTGGACGTAGGTGACCTCTTCCCCCAGTGCCCGGAAGAAACGCACCAGGACATCGAACGTCAGGAAGGTGAAGGCGTGGCCCGCGTGGGTGGTATCGTACGGGGTGACCCCGCAGACGTAGATCCCCACCTTCCCATCGCGAGACCGAAACGGCTCGATGCTCCCGGTGAGCGTGTTGTAGAGTCGCATGCCTGTCAGCTCCGACACTCCCGTCCCATCCCAGCAGGACCGTGTTGAACGACATCCCGTCACGGTGCCTGGCCCGGTACCCGGGGCCATCGGGATGCAGTATACCCATGCGAACGGGCGGGTTGGCGAGATCGGGGGCCGTGCCGATCGCATGGGTCCGGGCGGCTCCCGCGGGCGACTGGGGTGGCGGCGGCGGCGCGGTCGGATTCGCCTTCCGCATTCCGCGGATGCCATAGAGATACGTGAGAGATACGTGTCGTCTGGGATTGGACCATGCCGCGATCGACAATGCGTTTCCGGGCCCGGCGAGAACTATCCGCGGCGATGGTCGTCTTGCTCGTCCTCACGGGCTGCTCGGGCGGGGGGACCGGCGGGTCCGGTGCATCGACCACCCCGACGATGGACTTGAGCGAGCCGGTGATCTCCTCGGCCGGGGGGCCGTGCGCGGGCGGTCGCCTCCCGGTTGGCGCCCTGGCGGATCTGCGGGGCGCCTGGGATGCCGGTGCCTCTCAGGCCCAGGCGTTGGCCACCGCCTGGCAGGAAGACGCGCTGTTGATCGAAGCCCAGATCGAATGTGCCTTCCTGGGCACGGGCGTGGACGTCAAGGGACGATTTTATTCCGGTGAGGCGCGATCCTTCTTCTCAAGCTACACCGGGGTGACCACGCCGATCGACCCGGGCGTTCCCGAGCCTCCCGGGCTCGACCCGGCGGCGGTCTCGTTCCCACGACTGGCCGAGACGTTGCTCGCGGCCGGCGTCGACCCCGCCGCGGAGATCCACCCGACGAGCGGCATCAACATCCGCTACAACGGGACGACGACGCCGTTCGGGCCGCCCGACAGCCCGGGCGAGACCGTGATCGTCCACGTCATCGTGGTGACGGACGGCGACCAACGGGATATCTTCATCGACACTCGGGATTGGGAGATCATCTCGTTCTGAGGCCGTGCCGCCCAGGACCTCCCGCGTTCGTCGGGGATGGCGAACCCGATGCCGTGCCATCGGTTTGGACAAAGGGAACGGTGATGGGGGTAATCGAGATGCGCCAAGAGGCCGGTCACGATATCGACGAGGTGGTCGAACGCTGCGTCGAGGTGCTAGGGCAGCGTCCGAGTGCCCTGCTGAGCGATATCGACGGCACGATCAGCGAGATCGCCGCCACGCCCGGTGAAGCGACCGTCCACCGTGATGCCCGCGACGCGCTGGTCCGGCTGCGGGGACTCGTCGATATCGTCGGGATCGTGACCGGCCGCGCGGCGATCGCGGGCGAGGCGATGGTGGCGATCCCCGGCATCCTCTGTATCGGGAACCACGGTTTGGAGCGCCGCCGGGCCGGGGTTGGGTGGGAACACCCGGCCGGTGTCGCGGCCGTGACGGGCGTCGCGGCGGCGATCGACGCCATCCGGCTCGGCGCGGAGCGGGCGGGGGTGACAGAAGGCATCCTCTTTGAGGACAAGCGCCTCACCGGCACCGTCCATTACCGGTTGGCCGCCGATCCGGATGTCGCCAAGGCTACCCTCCGGCGGCTGGTGTCGGCGGCGGCGGAGCGCCATGGGCTGCGGGTGACGGAGGGTAGGTACATCTTCGAGCTTCGACCGCTGGTCATCATCAACAAGGGCACCGCGATCCGGGACCTGATCGCCGAGGACGGGTTGCGGGGGGTGGTCTTCCTGGGAGATGACGTGACCGATGTCGACGGGTTCGAGGCGCTCCGGGCGGCCCGGGACGGAGGCCATGTCGCGTCGCTCGCGATCGGGGTCGTCGGGGCCGAGACGCCCCGGGTGGTCTATGATCGGAGTGATGTCCGGATCGATGGGGTGTCGTCGACCACGACGGTCCTGACACGCTTGGCAGCCCGGCTGGACGCGATCCGGCGGGAGGAGGGGACAGATGCGAGGTCTTGACGTGATATCGAGCGTCCGGGGGCAGCCGGGACGACTCATCGCCGCGGTCGTGGTCGCCGTCCTGATGATCGCCCCCGCGGTGGGTCCGGCGGGGGCGGCTCCTCCCTGGCGACGGGAGTTTCCCGAGCGCGAACGGCCACTGACGGTGACCATCGGTGGGCAGGTACTGGCCGTTGAATTGGCCGATGAGGGGCCGGAGCAATCGCTCGGGCTCGGCCAGCGCGACGGCTTGATGCCGGGGACCGGGATGCTCTTCCAGTTTCCCGAGGCGCGGGGACGGAGCTTTTGGATGTTCGGGATGCGGTTCTGTCTCGACATCATCTGGATCGATGATGACCGTGTGATCGGGGCCGCCGAGTCGGTCTGCCCATCCCCGGCGGGGACCAGGACGGGCGCCCTGCCGTCGTTCGCGTCCCCGGGTCCGGCCGATCGGGTCCTCGAGGTCCCCGCCGGCTTCATGGCCAGACACGGGGTTTCGGCGGGGGACCTGATCGAGGTCGGCCCGGCCACTGACCCGGCGGGCTAGTGGAGCACGTCGAGCGGTTTCTCGTCGCTCGATTCGCGGATCTGACCGGCTTTGACACCCGGGCCGGGGGGCTGCTAGACTGCGGACTCCCGGGACGGGCGAGTGATCGCCGCGTGCGGGGAATGGGCCGTGAACGGAAGTAGTAGCTCCGAGACCGAGAGAGATGCCGTCCGGTGTGAGGCATCAGCAGGGAGTGAACTCGTCCGGGAGCCTCCGACGTGATCCGCTTGGCGGGGTAGTGACGGGCGGTTCGCCCCCGGTATCGGGCGAAGTGAGTGGATCGGCCGGACGCGGTCGCGACCAGGCGGGACCCGGGGGGCTGTAGCTCAGCTGGGAGAGCGCAACACTGGCAGTGTTGAAGTCAGGGGTTCGAGTCCCCTCAGCTCCACCCCCGACGCCTGATGACCGCGCGTCACGACCGATCAAACAGGGTGGTACCGCGGGAGCGCACCCCTCCGGGTGAGAGCCTTTCGTCCCTGACCGGGGCGATGGGCTCTCGTCATTTTTCGGGCGTCCGGCAGGGCGGTCCGACCCGTGGAGGTGGAGACATGGTCGAGACGATCGTGCGCGGCGGGACAACAGGCGACCGGCCAGGGTCGAACTACGATCCGGCCGCGGTCGAGGCACGTTGGCTGGCCCGGTGGGCGGAGGATCGCCTCTACCACGTCGATGACGCCACGGACCGGCCTAACTGGTTCGCCCTCACCATGTATCCCTATCCCTCCGGCATCCTGCACATGGGGCACTGGTACGCCTTCTCCATCCCGGACGCCTTCGCCCGCTACAAGCGGATGCGAGGGTATAACGTCATGTTCCCGATGGGCTTCGACGCCTTCGGCCTGCCGGCCGAGAACGCGGCCATCCGGAACAATATCCACCCGGCAATCTGGACCGAGGACAACATCGCGACCATGCGGATCCAGTTTCAGGCCATGGGGACCATGATCGACTGGGATCGCCAAGTGGCTTCCTGCGATCCCGAGTTTTACCGCTGGAATCAGTGGTTCTTCCTGCGCATGCTGGAACGTGGCCTGGCCTACCGGTCCAACGGGGCCGTCTGGTGGTGCCCGAACGACCAGACCGTATTGGCCAACGAACAAGTGCTGGACGGAAACGTCTGCGAGCGGTGCGGTTCGGAGGTGATCCGGCGAGACCTAGAGCAGTGGTACCTGCGGATCACGGATTACGCCGAGGAACTGTTGCGGGAAGCCGAGCACCTCGATTGGCCCGACCGGGTCAAAACGATGCAGCGCAATTGGATCGGCCGCTCCGAGGGAGCCAGGCTGCGCTTTGCCCTGGCCGGTGGCCAAGCCGGGGACGAGCCTCTGGAGGTGTTCACGACCCACCCGGAGACCGTCTGGGGGGCCACCTTCATGGTCCTCGCGCCCGAACACCCCGCGGTCGTCACACTGACGAGCGCGGAACGACGGACGGAGATCGATGCCTACGTCGAGCGGGCCAAAAACGAGACCGAGATCGAGCGGGCCTCGCTCGACGAGTCCCGGCCGAAGACCGGCGTCTTCACCGGCGGCCACGCCGTCAATCCGGTCACCGGTGAACTGATTCCCGTCTGGATCGCGGACTACGTGCTGATGGGCTACGGGACCGGCGCGATCATGGCGGTCCCCGCCCATGACGCCCGGGACTTTGCCTTCGCCCGGGCCCATGGCCTGCCGGTCCGGCCGGTCATCCAACCGGACGGCGCCGACCCGCTGGACGGGGGATCGATGCCCGGGCCGTATCTGGGGCCCGGCACCATGGTCAACTCCGGCCCAATCGACGGACTGCGGATGCCGGACCAGATGGCGGCGGTCCTTGATTGGGTGGAGTGCAACGGGCGGGGGCACCGGGAGGTGACGTACCGCCTGCGGGACTGGCTCATATCGCGGCAGCGGTACTGGGGGACGCCGATCCCGGTGATCTATTGCCAGGATTGCGGCATCGTTCCGGTGCCGGATGCCGACCTACCGGTCATCTTGCCGCTGGACGCCGAGTTCACCCCGACCGGACAGAGCCCACTCGTCTCCAACGAGGCGTTCGTCTCCGTTCCGTGCCCGGCGTGCGGGGGGCCCGGGCGGCGTGAGACGGACACGATGGACACGTTCGTCGATTCGAGTTGGTACTGGTACCGCTATACGAGCCCGCACCTGGACATAGCCCCGTTCGACGCGGCCCTCGTCGCGGCCTGGACCCCCGTCAACCTCTACTGCGGCGGGATCGAGCACGCGATCCTGCACCTGCTCTACGCCAGATTCTGGACCAAGGTCATGCGTGATCTGCGCCTGATCGACCATGGCGAGCCGTTCCTGCGCTTGCGGAATCAGGGGATGATCCTCTCCGCCGAGGGGACCAAGATGAGCAAGAGCCGGGGCAGCCAGGTCGGCCCTGACGAGCTGGTCTCCGCCCATGGTGCGGACGCCCTGCGCCTCCACCTGATGTACTTGGGCCCGTGGGACCAGGGCGGCCCGTGGAACGACCGGGGCATCACCGGGATGGAGCGGTTCATCCGCCGTGCCTACCAGGTCGTCGAGGACGGCGCCAAGGTCACCCCGACCGCGGACGCGGACCGTGGGGGAGAAGCGGCCATCCGCCGCCTGACGCACCAGACAATCGCCAAGGTGACGGCGGACATGGAGGCATATCAGGTCAACACGATGGTCGCCGCGTTGATCGAGTTCGCCAACGCCCTCTTCGCCGGGCGACGGGGAGAGGTCGCCGCGACGGCCGCCTGGCGCGAAGCCGTCGAGACGCTGGTGCTGCTGATGGCCCCGAGTACGCCGTTCGTCGCCGAGGAGATGTGGTCGATGCTCGGCAACACCGACTCCGTCCACACGCGCGACTGGCCGGAAGCTAACCAAGACTTCTTGCGGGTGACGGAGGTCGAGATCGTCGTGCAGGTGAATGGCAAGGTCCGGGATCGGGTAGTGGCCGAGCCAGGGGCCGACGAGGCGGCAGCCGTCACGCTGGCGATGGCGAGCGATCGGGTCCGGACGGCCGTCGCCGGCAAGGCGCCGAAACGGGTGGTCTACGTCCCCGGCAAATTGGTCAACCTCGTCGTCTGACGGACGACGTGGTGACGGGGTGTGGACGACCCCCCCCGCAAAGGCCCCGGCGGTGGGCCACCACCCCGGAAGAAAAAACAAAACCAAGAGCCCCCCCCGGGGGTGAAAACGCGGGCC
>JBBJOE010000304.1:0-3978 GCA_037721765.1 Thermomicrobiales bacterium | reverse complement strand
CGAGTCCCTGTTCGAGTTGGACATCCGGTTCCGCCCGGCGGCGGAAGAAGCGAGAAAGCACCACGGGAAGCGCCCTTCGTTGGAGGTTCGCGCGAGGGGATCGGGGGCCGATCGGGGACGATGAGGACGACTGGATGGCCCCCGGAAGCTTACCATGCCCCTCCGGAGACCCCGCGCCGAACCCTATGTTGCCCGAACGACGGACCGGCCCACGGCGGCTGGCCGGACGGTCACCCGTGGGGGACCCAGCTGGGTGTTTGGTCTATAGCCGGCGTAGCGCCGGCAGCAGTTCCCGCTGGGCCCAGGCGATGAACGACTCCTGATGGGCCGCCCCGATCTGGACGAGGGCGATCTCGGTGAACCCCGCCTCGACGTAGGGTTTGATCTTCTCCACGTATTCCGCCACGTCCGCGCCACAAGGCAACTGCCCGGCGACCTGTTCCAGGGTGATCGACTGGGTCGCCGCCTCGAACGACGACGGCCCCGGCAAGTCCGCGTTCACTTTCCAGCCCAGGCCGAACCATCGGAACTGCTCGTGGGCGCGTTGCGCGGCGGCGTTTCGGTCCGGGTCGTAGCAGACGGCCACCTGGCCAACCCGGGGCTTGCCCGCCCCTCCGGCCGCATCGAACATCTGGCCCAGCTCGGGCTTTGGTTCGGTCGCGATCATGATGTCGGCCTTCTTGCCGGCAAGGGCGCAGGAATCCTATCCCGAGACGGCGACGCCGATCTGCACCGGGACCTCGGGGGCGTCATAGAGGCGGGCTGACTCGACGTCGAAGTGATCGCCGCGGTAGTTGACCTGATCACCGGACAACAGTGCCGCGATGATGTCGATGGCTTCCGAGAGCATCTCGTGGCGGACGCCGACCGCGGGCCAGCCCTGGCCGACGACGTGTTCGTTGAGGTTCTCGCCCGCTCCGAGCCCGAGCCGGAACCGGCCGCCCGAGAGGGCCTGCACCGTGGCCGCCTTCTGGGCGACGATCGCCGGATGATAGCGGAGGATCGGGCAGGTGACATACGTCATCAGCGGGATGGTGGTCGTCGCCTGGGCTGCCGCGCCGAGGATCGACCAGGCGTAGCCGGCATGGCCCTGCGATTCGAGCCAGGGGTTGAAGTGGTCGCTGATCACGGAGAAGTCAAACCCGGCGGCCTCGGCCGCCTGGAGATCATGGACGAGTTGGGCCGGGCGGCTCTGCTCGCACATCATCGTGTACCCGAAAGCGGTCAACGTCGGTGCCTTTCACGAGTTCATGGACGGCATCCCCCGGGTGGGGGACGCAGCCGGTACGCAGAAACGGTTCCAGCCGCGACCGGGGTGTCGCCAGACACGTCCCGGCATCTCTCGGCTCGGGCGATCCTGGTTCATCGGGGATCGTCGTCGCCGGAGATCGATCGGCCTGACCCGTGGACGCGACCATGTCGTCAGCGGGATGTACTCCTGGACGTACGGCGACCGGTGCGAACCCAGTCCGGGGCCGTGCTAGGATCACGGCCGAAATGTTGATCGCGCGTCAATAGACCGGGGTTCGATCCGGTCGGGGACCACGGATGCCACGCTCGCGGCTCATTCTGGCGGTCTACCTGCCGACCGTCCTGCTCGCCTTCGGGCAGGGGATGTTGCTCGCGACGCTACCGCTGTATGCCGACGGCTTCGATGTCTCCTATACCTGGGTCAGCATCGCCGTCTCGGCCGCCGCGCTGGGTACCCTGGTGACCGATGTCCCGGCCGGCGCCCTACTTCACGCGATCGGACTGCGCCGGGCGATGGTCGGTGGCACGACCCTCGTGGTCATTGGGACTGTCGCTTCGATCGCGGTCGATTCCCTGGCCTGGTTCATCGCCTTTCGCATCGTGGCCGGGATCGGGACCGCCCTCTGGGGCCTTTCTCGCCACGCCTTCATCGCCGAAGCGATCCCGGCGGCGAGCAGAGGTCAGGCGATCTCGATGTTCGGCGGCATCAACCGGGTCGGGGTCCTGGGCGGCCCGGCGATCGGGGGTCTGATCGGCGGGGTATTCGGTTTACAGGCCCCATTCTTGATCTCGGGGATGCTTTCCGCCGCCGCGCTCGGCGTCGCCCTGCGATGGATCCCGGCAATCGACGAGACGCGACCAGGTTCGGCGCACCGCGATCGCTGGTCGTTGGTGGGGACTTTGGCCCGCACCCACCGCCGCGACCTCGCGGCGGCGGCGATTGCCCAGACCTTCGCCCAGATGATCCGTCAGGGGCGTCATTTCATCATCCCCCTCTACGGCGCCGAACGGGTCGGCCTCGACGCGGCCCAGATCGGCCTGATCATGACCATCGCCGCCGTCCTGGACGCCTCGATGTTCTTCCCGGCCGGTCTGCTGATGGACCGCTTCGGCCGCAAGGTCGCCGCCGTGCCCAGCTTCGCCGTGATGGCCGTCGGCGTCAGCTTGATCCCCGCGACGGACTCCTTCGCGACATTGCTCGGTGCGGCGATGGTGATCGGTTTCGGCAACGGCCTGGGTTCGGGGACGATGATGACCCTTGGCGCCGACCTGGCCCCGAAGGGCGCGACCGGCGAATTCCTCGGCGTCTGGCGGCTGATCGGCGACGTCGGCCAGGTGGGCGGGCCGATCGTGGTCGGCACGATGGCCGGGGTGCTCGGGCTCGGTCGCAGCGCCTACGTCCTGGCGGCCGTCGGCGTCGCGGCGACCTTGACCCTGGCCTTCCTGGTCCGCGAGACGCGCCAGACACCGATCCACGATACGGGATAGTCACGACGCGATCGCCATATTCGGGATAGGCCGGTCGGGGGCGCCGCGACGGGATCGGCATGACGGGATAGGATAGGGCCTCGGCCCGGGATCCCGGGACGATCGTTCGCCACCAACGCCTGCCGTCCCGGCAAGGAGTGAACAGTGCCCATCGTCTTTGCCGCGATCGCGCCCCATGGCTTCCCGATCATCCCCGACCTGAGCGACGATGCCGAGGGTGGCCTGGCCACCCGAGACGCGATGCTGGAACTCGGTAGGCGGTGCCGCGCCGCCGCCCCGGACGTGATCGTGATCGCCGGGCCGCACGGGGTCCGGGTCGATGGCGCGATCTGCCTGGCCGACGTGGCCCGGGGCGCCGGGACGCTGCGCTGGGAAGGTCGCAAGGTCGAGATGAATGTTCCGGTCGATGCCGCGATGACCGACGCGGTCGCGGCCGCCGCCCGGGCCCGCGATGTCCCGGTGGCGATGGCGGGATACGCCGGCAATCGGAGAAACCAGAGCGTTCTGCCGATCGACTGGGGGGTGATCACCCCGCTCTGGTTCCTCGGCCACGACAGAAACATGGTCGGCCACGGGGAGGTCTTGGCCCCGGCTCCGGCTGAGGACATCGGGCCGCCGGTCGTCATCGTTACCCCGTCGCGCTCGCTGCCGCGTGAGACGATGGTCACCTTCGGTCGTGCCGTCGCGGATGCGGCGACCGGTACCGAGCGGAAGGTCGCCTTCGTCGCCTCCTGCGACTGGGCCCATACCCACATCGAGGATGGCCCCTATGGCTTCCACCCCGCCGCGGACGAAGTCGATGCCCTGGTCGTCGCGGCGGTCCGGGACAATGACCCGGGACGCCTGGCGACCCTGTCCGAACAACAGGTCCAGGACGCCGCCATCGATGGTCTGTGGCAGACGCTGATGCTGGCCGGGCTGACGGAGTGCGTGCCGATGCGGGTCGATCTCCTCTCCTATGAGGCTCCCCGCTACTACGGGATGCTGGTGGCGGCCTACGTCCCCGCCTGAGGCGCCGTTCCGGCGCATGACGACGACTTGATCCGTCGTTCGGGTGATGCCGGGATGTGGGACGATGGCGACCTCGTCGCCGGAGCGTGATTCGGGAGTCATGACCGTGGCGCTCGCCCCTGGGTATCGCCTGACCATCAAGGAAATGGCGCCGGACGACCGGCCCCGGGAGCGGCTCCTGCTGCGGGGGGCGGCCGATTTGTCCAACGGCGATCTGTTGGCGATCCT
>JBBJOE010000039.1:0-14522 GCA_037721765.1 Thermomicrobiales bacterium | reverse complement strand
TGGACGTGCCGGATGTCTCGTGGGCGGTGGTCTATGGCATCTCCGACAACCCGCGGCAGATGTGGGACATCTCGCACGCGCGGGAACTGCTGGGGTACGAGCCGGAGGACGGCGCCCCGGAGTAGGCCCTTCCCGGATTCACGGCGAGACGACCCACGGGACGATCCGGAACCAGCCATAGGCGAACGCGGCGAGCTCGATCGGCCCGTCGCCCTCGTCGGATACCCGCGTCCCCTCCCCGAGGAGGAGAAGCGTGGCCGTGCCGAGGTCATCGAGGGATAGGGTGACCTTCCGGCCCTTGCCGGTGAGGTCGTGGACCGCGACCGTCGTCCGGCCCGCCAAGGTGGCGGCGATGGCGAGTACGCCGTCGTCGCCGGTATCGATCACCCGGCAGCCCCCCGGCCGAACTCCGGCGTCTCCTTACGGAGCCGGACCAGACGCTCCGTCCGGTTCAGGAGCGATTTGGGGTCCCGCGACTTGTCAGCGGTCGTAAGCGTCGTCGCCGTTATCGATCACCGGCCGGATCAGCCGGTCGGCCGGGGCGGTCGAGAAGCCGCCGTTGGCGGCCCGGGACCACTGCATCGGGGTCCGGATCGACATCCTTTCCTCCAAGGCGAGGTCGTCGCCCATCCCGATCTCCTCGCCGTACCGCGGGACGGGGGTGCCGGGTAGGGCGAGGAGAAGGCCGTGGACCATCCCCAGACGAGCCGGGTCATTGCCGAGGATGGGGGCCATCCGCCGCCGGACACCCCGGCCGTAGAGGCGCATGTCCTCGTCCGGGGCGATCGCCGCGAAGACCTCCGCCCTGTCGGCGTCCGGCAAGCGGCCGGGGCCGCCGCGTTGATCGGCCGGGACCTCGGTCCCCCGGACGCGGCCAGGGCCTTCGCCCGGATGACGGGGGCGCTTTGGTACGACCCGCTCAAAGCAGAGACCTACCGGCTCCGGGGCGAGATGTGGGCGACGCGCTCGATCGTCACGGGGCCGGTGACCGGTAGCCTCCGCGGCCCGCTCCGGATCGAATCCGGGGCCGTCGCCCGCTGGGTCGTATCCGATCCGGCGGCAGGGATCGAACGGGCGATCTCCCCGGGGCGGTTGGTAGCCCTCGACCGCTGCGTCCCCGGGCCGCCACCCGCGGACCTCCTGGCCACCGTGAGGCACGTGGCTGACCTCGGCGCCGAGGCGGGATCGGCCGTCGCGGCCCGGGAAGGGTGGCCCTGGCCGGGTCGATTGGCCGCTCGGGTGCGAGAGTCGCTCGGCGCGGGCGATCAGGGAACGTCTGGCACGGGCTACCGTGGGGTGTCGGCGGGTCCCGGGTGTCCCTGATGCCCGTTGCTGTCCCATGCGATGTGGTGATAGCCTGCGAGCCACCGGAGATGGGCAACGCGGCGGGACGGACCGTCGGCGGGAGGGTGCGATGTGGATGTGCGGGGCGGCGATGACCTGTTGACGGTGCCGGAGGCGGCCGAACGCCTCAAGGTGAGCGCGGTCACGGTGTCCAGGTGGATCAAGCAGGGGCGTCTGCGGGCGTTGAAGGTGGGACCGCGGGCGGTCCGCATCCGGACGGAGGATCTCGACCGGATCATGGCCCCGACGGGGGCGCCGGTCGAACTGGACCCGGAGGAGGGCGCAACGGGCCCGGGGAGCGGGCCTCCCATCAATCGCTCGGCCAATCGCTCGGGCAGATGGGCTGTGACCGCCGTGAATGGGTCGCGGGGGGATCGCCTGGCGGTGGCCCGGGAGGCGCAGGTGCTGCGGGAGAAAATCTTGACCCGGCGGAAGGGCGTCGCGTTGCCGGCGGCAGACGACGCGGCGGGGTCGGGCAAGAAGCGGCGAAAGGCGGCGTGATGGCGCGCGAATTTGCCCCGGACCGGCCGCCGGTGGTGGTCGATGCCTCGCTGGTCCTGAAGTGGCTGTTGCCGGAAGAGTTGTCGAACCGCGCCCAGGCCCTATTGGAGGCGGCGATCCGCTCGGACCGGCCGCTGGTGGCGGCCCCGTCGGTGCCGATCGAGGTGGCCGGGGCGATCCACGACCGGGCCCGGCGGGAGGAGGTCACCGTCGCCGAGGCGGACGCCGCGGTGGATCTGCTCGGACGTCTCGGACTGGAGACGGTGGCGCCGCCGGAGCTGGCGGTGGAGGCGGTGACATTCTGCCGCGACGCCGGGATCAAGGGGTTGCCCGGCGTCCAGGCCATCGTGCTGGCTCGTGTCATCAACGCTGACCTCTGGACGGCCGACTCGCGGACCTACCGCCACGCGGCGATCGCGCCCTGGATGCATTGGTTGGGTGACTTCGAGGCGCTCTGACGAGGCGCCCTGACGCTGGGATCATTCCCGAGCACCACGATCGGGGGCGGAGCGCTTGGTGGTCGTGACCGCCCCGCGACTCGCCGGCGGGCCATCGCCGTGGATCGTCACGACCAGGTCGTGCCACGGTCCGGTCCCCGCGGGTTCGTCATCGCATCGGCCGGCGGCGACGGCACGGTCCTTGCCGCGTGCGTCGGAGATCGAGCGCCCGCCGGACGGGCGAATTTGGGGCCGGAACGACTCCCGGCCGACCGAAAGGATTCCGAACCCATGTCAACGACAGACTCGACCGCGAATCGCCAGGACGGAGCGGGAGGCGGCATCCGGACCGACCTGCGCCGCACCCTCGACCGGCTCGTCACCCTGGAGCCCTCGGTCGACGCGCCCTACCTGACCGCGACGGTGAGTTGGGAGTATGCCTTCGAGCAGCCCGGCCGCCGGCCGGGCGGGGACGAGTTCGCCAGGGCGGCCGAGCGCCTGCTCGATGGGCCACGGGGCCGCGGCGAGGCGACGACCAGCCTCCAGGCCGACATCGACCGGATCATGGCCTACCTCCAATCTGACGTGCCGGACGAGGCTCAGGGGATCGTCTTCGTCGCCTGCCAGACCAAGGGCGTCTTCGAGGCCATCCCGCTCGGGGTCGTGGTCGAGACCTCCGTGGCCGTCGGGCCGACCCCGGTCCTGACCGGACTCGCGCGGACGATGGAGGAGCACGCCACCTACGCCGTACTGCAGATCGACCAGCGGGAGGCCAAGCTCGCGTTCATCACCCAGGGCCGGCGGCGGCGAGAGGTGGACATGCGCGGCAAACACACCACGACCAGTGAGGGCGAGGGGGGTTGGAGCACCAGCCGGAACCAGGACCGGGCGGAGGAACAGGTGGACCAGTTCTTCTCCGCCGTGGCGGATCACGTCCAAGACGCGCTGCGCCCACGCCGTGGCACCCCCCTCATCCTGGCGGGCGAAGACCGGGCGACCAACGCCCTCCACAACGCGCTCCACCAGTCGATCCAGGACCGGGTGATCGGCACCCTCAACCTGGAGATGCGATCGAGTGCCCAGGAGGTGGTAGACGCTAGCCAGCCGATGATCGACGCCGCCGAACGGGACCGGGAGATGCGGGCCGTGACCGACGCGCGCGACAACGCCGGGTCTGGCGGGGCGGGTGCGACCGGTCCCGAGGACACCCTGACCGCCCTGCAGACCGGCCAGGTGCTGACCCTAGTGATGAACGACGATTTCGAGGCGGACGGGTGGGCCGACTACACCATGCCCGCCTTCGGGCTCGGCGAGATGCCGGGCAGCCACCCGCTGGCCGGCGACATGGCGAACCTGACGCCGGTCCAGCTCAGCGCCGAGATGGTCCGCCTGGCGATCCAGTCCGACGCCGAGATCGAGATCGTCCAGACCGATGTCCCGGTCTCGATGGACGAGCAGATGGACATCCCGGAGGCGGGGGCCGAGCGGCCCCGCTCCGAGGCTGCCATGGCGCTGGACGAGTTCGGCGGTGTGGCTGCCGTGCTGCGGTTCGGCCTCGACGCGGACCAGTCGACCGCTAACCTATAGCGGGCGCGGCCCGCGGGTCACGGAACGACGCCGGTCGCATCTGTCCAAACCGCGAGCGAACGGCACCGGGGCACTCGCCCGGGTGCCGTTCCCGTATCATCCGGGGAGAGCGCCGGGGTCGGCCACGACCTGGGCGGGGGCGATAGGGGGCAGGCGATGGCGATCGGACGGACGGGCGCGAAGCCGGAGTACCCGCACCTGGAGCGGGCCAAGAAGCGGTGGGACCCGCGCCACTGGGCGAGTTGGAAGCCGTTCGGGATCGGAGAGCAGCACCCGAATAATTTCGCCGAGATCGCCCGCGCGGTGCGGGAGAACTCGGACCAGCCGGGCTATGCCTACCGTATCCTGTCCCGGGGGGTCTGCGACGGCTGCGCCCTCGGGGTGGCCGGGTTCCACGACTGGACGATGCCCAGCGTCCATCTCTGCAACATTCGCCTCCGGCTGCTGCGCCTGAACACGATGTCCGCTTTCGACCCGTCGATCCTGCGCGACGTGGCGCGCCTGCGAGGCATGTCCGGCGCCGACCTGCGGGGCCTGGGCCGCCTGCCCGGGCCGATGGTGCGGCGGCGGGGGGAGCCGGGTTTCACCCCGATCGGCTGGGATGAGGCGCTGGACCTGGCCGCCGACCGGCTGCGGGCGGCCCTGCCGGACCGGGCCGGGTTCTACCTGACCAGCCGGGGCACGCCGAACGAGACCTACTACGCCGCCCAGAAGGCGGTCCGGGCGATGGGCAGCAACGCGATCGACAACGCGGCCCGGGTCTGCCACGCGCCGAGTACCGCGACCCTGAAGGCGGCGGTCGGGGCCGGGGCGACGACGTGCTCCTACGGCGACTGGATCGGTACGGACCTGCTGGTCTTCATCGGGGCCAACCCGGCCAACAACCAGCCGGTCACGACCAAGTACCTCTACTACGCGAAGAAGGCCGGTACCCGGGTCCTCGCGGTCAATACCTACCGCGAGCCGGGGATGGAGCGCTACTGGGTACCATCCGTGGCCGAGAGCGCCCTCTTCGGCACCAAGATCACCGACGACACCTATCAGGTGCACACCGGCGGCGACGTCGCCTTCCTGAACGGGGCGATGAAGCACATCCTCGAACGGGGTCTCCTGGACGACGACTTCGTCCGCGACCACACCGACGGCCTCGACGCATTGCGGGCGCAGCTGGGCCGCCAACCGTGGGACCGCCTGGCGGCCGAGTCCGGGGTGCCCGAGGCGCGGATGCGGGAGTTCGGCGAGCTGGTCGGGCGGGCCAAGACGGCGGTGTTCGTCTGGAGCATGGGCGTCACCCAGCACGTCACCGGCGAGGACAACATCCGGGCGATCATCAACCTGGCCCTGACCCGGGGCTTCGTCGGCCGGGAGCGGTGCGGCCTGATGCCGATCCGCGGCCACTCCGGCGTCCAGGGCGGCGCCGAGATGGGCTGCTACGCGACGGCGTTCCCGGGCGGGATCACGGTGTCTCCCGAATCGGCCGCCGACCTGGCGGGGAAGTGGGGCTTTCCGGTGCCGGACACCGAGGGGCCGACGGCGCCGGAGATGATCGACGCGGCCGGGCGGGGCGAGTTAGACGTCCTCTGGGCGATGGGTGGCAACTTCCTCGACGTGATGCCCGATCCGGATTCGGTCGAGGCCGGGCTGGGGACGGTGCCGCTGCGGGTCCACCAGGACATCGTCCTGTCGTCCCAGATGCTGGTCGACCCGGCCGATACGGTGTTGCTCCTCCCGGCGACCACCCGCTACGAGGTGCCGGGCGGGGTGACGCAGACCTCGACGGAGCGGAGGATCATGTTCAGTCCGGAGGTGCCGGGCCCGCGGGTCGCCGGGGCCCGGCCGGAGTGGGAGGTCTTCCTGGATGTCGCCCGGCGTGTCCGGCCCGACCGGGCTGAGTTCCTCACCTACGCGGGGACGCCGGCCCTGCGGGAGGAGATCGCCCGGGTGGTGCCGTTCTACGACGGTATCCAGGGACTGCGGGAGACCGGTGACCAGGTGCAGTACGGCGGGCCGCACCTCTGCGCCGGGTGGGTCTTCCCGACAAAAGACGGGAAGGCCCACTTCGCCGAGGTGCCCCTGGGCCGGGACGACGTGCCGGACGGCCTCTTCGCCGTCTCGACCCGGCGCGGCAAGCAGTTCAACGGCATGGTCCACGAGCGGCGCGACAACCTCAACGGTGTGGGCAGGGACGCGGTGCTGATGGCGGAGGGCGACGCCCGGGCGCTCGGCCTCGGGGACGGCGCGCCGGTGACGCTGCGGAACGGGACCGGGACGTTCCGGGGCCGGGTCGCGATCGCCCCGATCCGGCCCCGAAACGTGCAGATCCACTGGCCCGAGGGCAACGTGCTGATCGACGCGCACCGGCGCTCGCCCGACTCCCACGTCCCAGACTACAACGCCCACGTCCGGATCGAACCGGGCCACGGGGACGACGCGCCGGGCGACGGTGATCCCCTCATGCAATCCGAGCCGGGCGTGGACCACCGGGCGATGGCACGGTGAGGCCCCGGCTCCCGGGCGGCAGCCCCGGCGCCATGCCGGATGACGATGTTGACTGGCCGGCGCGGCCGGGGAGCCAGACGCGGGTACGGGTCCGGCCGTTGGCTGACCCGGGCGGGCCGACCCGCGAGGACCGGGTGGCGACCGAGGAGCCGCTGGAGATCCGGGTCGAAGTGGCCGGCCGGGCGACGACGGTCGCGGTGACGATGCGGACGCCGGGGGCCGATTTCGAGCTGGCGGCCGGATTCCTGATGGCAGAGGGTGTCGTCCGAGGGAGGGAAGACATCCGGCAGATCGGCTACTGCGTCGATGCGGCGCTGTCGGAGGAGCAGCGGTACAACGTCGTCACGGTCCGCTTGCGGCCGACCGCGACGGTCGATCTCGCGCCGCTGGAACGGCACTTCTCGATCACCAGCGCCTGCGGCGTCTGCGGCAAGACGAGCCTCGACGATCTCTCCGTGCGGGGGTTGGCGTCGTTGCCGCCGGGTTTGACCGTTTCTCCCGGCATCCTCGCGGCGCTGCCGGAGACGGTGCGGGCCCGCCAGCGCCTCTTCGACGCGACGGGCGGCCTGCATGCCGCCGCGCTCTGCACCCCCGAAGGGGAGGTGATCGCGGTGCGGGAGGATGTCGGGCGGCACAACGCCCTCGACAAACTCCTCGGCTGGGCGATGTTGGAAGGCATGACCCCGATCCGGGACGGTATCGTGTGGGTCAGCGGGCGGGCGAGTTATGAGCTGGCCCAGAAGTGCGTCGCGGCCGGGGTGCCGGTCCTCTGCGCCGTCTCGGCCCCGAGCAGCCTGGCCATCGACGTGGCCGAGCGGTTCGGCTTGACCCTGGTCGGGTTCCTCCGCGATGGTCGAGGGAACATCTATCACGACCCGGGGCGAATCGTGGTGGGGACCGGGTGACGAACGATCTTCCCGCCGTGGCTCGTGGGCATTGCCCGCCGCACCGACGGGGGGACGACAACACATGGCAGGGGCGCCGCTTGCCGCGCCCGGTTACCAAACACCATGTCCGCGCCGGAATGATCGTACGTCGTCGAGGGCGCCGCGAGCAGCGCCCCTACCAAATCGTTGGCTCTCCCCGGCGGCGCGTTCGGCGACATCATCACCCGAGCCGGGTCGTCAGCCCCGCGCGTCCCCGGCGGCGGCTAGGGCCTCGTCGATGGGGGCGATGAGGGCGGTGGCCCGGACGACCTGGGCGATGCCGGCCTCGACGGCGGCCGGATCGTCTGTCTCGATCCCGGAGATGATTTCGGCCGCGGCATCGTCGAGGAGACCGGTGAAGGCCAGGTAGTCGGCATGGAGGTCGGCATAGTCGGGAGGAGGGACGAGTTCGGCGGCGGCGGCGGCCGTGCTCTGCCAGACGGCGCACTCGGCGACCAGAGCCGCGAGGTACGTCTCGGTCGAATCGGCGGGCGGGGCGCCGATCAGGGCGGCAAAGGCGCTGAGGCTGCCGATCAGCGCATCATAGTCAGTTTGGACGGCGGCGAGGTAGGCGGTGGGGTCGGTATCCGAATCCGAATCAGCGGCAGCCGTGCCCGCATCCGCGGCAGCCGTCGCCGTTGCGTCCGTGGCGGGGGCGGTGCCGGACGGGGGGGTCGCGGCGATCTCGGCGGTCCCGGTCGAGTCCGGCGCCGAGCCGCGGCCTGTGCCGAGACGGATCTCGACCATGGAATAGGTACCGTCGTCGTCGCCGCGCAGGCGGTAGTGGAATGTGCCCCGGTCGCCGGCGGCGTCATAGAGTTCGTATGTCGCCGCGCCGTAGCGGTCGACCAGGGCGGCGCTGGTGGCGGAGACGACGAGGTCGCCGCTGGTGGTCTCGACGCGGACACCGCCGCGCTGGGTGTCGGCGGGCAAGAACCGCTCGATCAGGGTCTCGGCCTCGTCCCGACCGACCGGGCCGGGGAGGGCGATCGTCAGGGCGTTGACGTAGTCGCGGTGGTAGGCGGCGGTGACGAGGTCGAAGCCGGTGACCGCGTAGTCGGAGCCGAGGGGGTACTCGGCGGGCTCGGCGGCGATCGGCTCGCCGTAGACCGTCTCGAAACCTTCGCGGGGGCTGCCGAACCGGCCGTACAGGGGAGCGTCGGCGGCGCCGGGGTCGGGGGCGATGATCGGCGCGGGGTCGACGGGCGTGGCCGTCGGGCGCTGCCGGGTGATGATGGTCGGGCCGTCGCCGGGCGTGGCCGCCGGCTCGACGGTCGCGATCGCCCTCGCAGTCGCCTCGATAGTGGCGGTCGGTTCGGCGGTGGCGGTCGGCTCGGTGGTCGGCTCGGCGGTCGCGGTCGGCGGCGGTGTGGAAGTCGCGGCCCTGGTGCTCGTCGCGACTGGCGGGTCCGCGGCCGCGGCGGTCGAGTCGGACGGGACGGCGACGGTGATGAAGACGAGCGTGGCGGGCAGGTCCTCGCAGGCCAGGCCATCCTCGTCCGGGTCCACGTTCGGCCCATAGGACGGGTCGGCATCGAGCAGGGCCTGGGCCGCCCGTTGGGTGACGAAGTCGGCGCAGCTCAGCGGAGGGCTCTCCTGCGCCATGACGAGGGCCGACCCGGGCATGGCCCTCGTCGTGGCACTCGCCAGTAACAGGGCGACGCCGAGTGCGACGGCGATGGATGCCAGCCAGCGGCGAGTGGCGGACCATTGGGACACGGTGGTCATGGGAACCCTCCGGGGCGGCCCCGGCGCGCGGCGAGGGGAGGCGCGGCGGGGTCCTAGTCGGCGGCGACCGGCACGGCGCGGCGGACGGGCGTCAACCAGTCCGCGTAGCGACCGTTCCGGCCCCGCACGGTGTCGAAGAAGATCTCGCGCAGGCGGGACGTGATCGGCCCCATCACCCCGTCGGCGATCGGGCGGCCATCGACCGCGATGATCGGCGAGACCTGGACGCCGGTGCCGCAGAAGAAGGCCTCGTCGGCCAGGTAGACCTCGGAGCGGTCGATCTCCCGCTGTTCGACCGGGATCCCGGCGTCTTCCGCGAAGCGGATGAACGAGCGACGGGTGATCCCCTCGAGGATGTCGGCCGAGATCGGCGGCGTGGTGAGGATGCCGTCGCGGACGATGAAGACGTTGCAGCCGCTGCCCTCGGCGACCTTGCCCTGCTCGTTGAGGAGGAGGGCCTCGTCGCCGCCCTTCTCCTCGGCCTCGTCCTTGGCGAAGGAGGAGTTGACGTAGGCGCCGGTGAACTTGCCCCGGCTCGGGATGGCGTTGTCGGCGATCCGCTTCCAGGAGGAGACGACCGCCCGGACCCCCTGCGAAGTGTCGAGGTAGTCGCCCATCGGCAGCATGTAGATCGCCAGTTCATCGCCGAGGCCACGGAGTTTCGGCGTCAGGTCGAAGCCGGGCTTATAGACGAAGGGCCGGATGTAGACGTCACCGGTCGGGGCGTTGCGCTCGGCCAGGGCGACGATCGTCGCGGCCAGGCTGTCCCGGTCGAAGGGCAGCTCGGCCCGCAGCAGCTTGGCCGAACGGAGGAGGCGGGCGGCATGGTCGGGCAGGCGGAAGATGTTGATCGTCTCGCCATCGGCGTCGAGGTAGCCCCGGATGCCGGCGAAGGCGCCCGTGCCGTACTGGACGGCGTGGGTGCCGATGCTGATCTTGGCCTCGGCGAAGGGGACGATCTGGCCCTCGAAGAACGCGTAGTCGAGCATGGTGCTGGCGGCCATGGTGGGGGAACCTCCGATGGGGCCGGTCTGGCCGCGACCGCCGTTCGGCCGCGCGCCGGGATGGGATACGGACAGTATCGCACAGGGTCCCGGCCGCCCGGCCCCGACGACCCATCGGGTCTCTCCCGGCCGGCGGAGCGCGACGGGGGACGAATCCGGCGCCCCGTCACTGTCGCGGGGTGCCCACCGGTGCCTACGGCGGCCCGGCCTCGAAGGTATGGCCCGACGTGACGGTCGCTCGATCCCGGGAGGCACGGCTCCCCCGCGGCGATCCGAAAGCCGGCGGCCCGATCGGGATGGTCCGCCCCGTCCGGCGGCCCGGCCTCAGTCGAGCTTGAAGTACTTGAAGCCCTCGACGAAGTCGCCGTTGCCGGGGTGCTGCTCGGCCTCCTCCTTGGCCCACTGGCGGACCATCTCCTCCGGGTCCCAGTCGCCCATCTGGCTGGCGTGGCGACGGAGGGATTCGAGCTTCGTCTCCAGGGTGGCGGTGATATCGACCCAGACATCCGGGTCCTTCGCACCGGCCAGGTAGATTTCGCGGACCTTGTGCGGCTCCAGTCCCTCGGCCAGGAGTTCGGGGAACGTCATCCGGTCCCGGGCGGCGGGGTAGATGGCGTCCAGGGTGGCCTCGCCGGCGGCGCGGTGGTCGGGGTGGTTGAGGTAGCTCTGGGCGACGAAGCGGACGGTCGGGTCCTGGCAGATCACGATGTCGGGTCGGACCTGGCGAATGACGCGGGTGATCTCGCGGCGCATCGCGAGGTCGGGAATGAGGGTAGCGTCCGGGTGGCGCAAGAAGATGACGTCCTCGACGCCGAGGACGTCGCAGGCGTCGCGCTGCTCGGCCTCGCGGGTGGCGACGAGCTGCTCCGGCGTGACCGCCGGGTCGCTGCTCCCCTTGTCGCCGCTGGTCAGCAGGACATAGGTGACGTGGTGCCCCTCGCCGGCCCAGCGGGCGATGGTGCCAGCGCACATGAACTCGGCGTCGTCGGGGTGGGCGACGATCACCGCGACCCGCTTGGGTCCGCCTTCGTCCTCGACCGGTGCCTCCTGTGGCACCACCACGCTGTCGATGGCGGCAGAGGGGTCCGCTCCCGTCCCGGCACTCGTGGCGCCGGTGCCGGTGGTGTCCGGTGTGGCATTGGACGGGGGTGTGGTCGCGGTCATTGACGAGGCTCCTCTGGGGGTAACGGACCGGTCGTCGGGCGGCCGGGCTCGGGCAGCACGGCGCGGTCCGGTCGTCCGGGTTCGTGCCGGTGATTGTGCGGGACGGGCCCGGCCCGGCACAATGGAGTCCGACGACCCCGGCGACGCGCCGGGTCAGGACGCGCGGGGCGGGCGAGGGGGTCGTGGACCGGTGATCGACCAACCGTATCGGGACCAGGGCCAGGGCCGAACCGGGGACATCGCGGGACCCGGTGTCACGTCCCCGCCCGGGCCCGGGCCCACGGTGGGGAGCGCAACCGCCGTCGCCTCCGCGCCGGCCGCGTGGGAGCCACGGACACCGCCTCGAGAACACCTCGACCCCAAGGCCCGCACGCTCTGGCGGATCAGCGGCCTGGTGGGGACGCTGCCCCTCTTGGCGGTCGCCATCGCGGCGGCGGTGGTGATGCGGCGCTATTTCGATTGGGATCCCTGGGTCCTGGTCTTGCCGTTCGTGGGGACGGTGGTGGTCGGCCTGATCAGCGCCGTGATCCTCCCGAACCTGACCTGGAACCACTGGCGCTACGAGGTCGGGGAGGATGAGGTGGACCTGCAACACGGGGTCTGGACCGTGACCCGGACCCTCGTGCCGATGGCCCGCATCCAGCACGTCGATACCCGGCGAGGACCGCTCGAGCGGCGCTTCGGCCTGGCCAGCGTGGTGCTCCACACGGCGGCCGGGGCCAGCGAGATCCCGGCCCTGGCCGACCCGGTCGCCGAGGCCGTCCGGGACCGGATCGCCCTGCTGGCCAACACCCGGGAAGAACTGTAGGTGGAGCGACCGATTCCCATGCCCACGGGCGAGGATGTGGCGCCGCCGGCCGGCCGGGACGACGCGCCGGTGAGCGCAACACGTGGTGACCTCCCCCAGGACACTTCCCCCGGGGACGACCCGGCACCCGTGGAGGGCGTTGATGCCGAACGGCGGTCCGAGCGGTCAGCCGGGGATCACGGGCTGACGATCGCTCATCCTCGCCCGGACGAAGGGTGGGACACGGCGGGGAAGTCCGCCCCGACCGTCGATCACGAGGCCGAGCGGGACCTGGACATGGGGGCCGATGGCGACGACGGGCCGGACCTCCACCCCCTGAGCGGGGTGCGACCCGCTCCGGTCCCGGCCCTCGACCGGGCCGAGCGTGCCGCCGAACGCGGGCCGGAGAGCGCCGCTTCCCCCGCCGGTCCGTCGCCCGCGATGGCGCCCGTCGGCGGTGGGTACCGGGCCGGTTCTCCCGGCGACGGTGACCCCCGCTCCGAGCCCGATCTCGCCGACGCGTTGTCGGGCGACGCTCCCCGGCGGTCGCGGGCGGACATCGTCTCATCCCCGCGGGATGGCGTTCATCTGGACCCGGAGCCGGTGCGCTCATCAGCGGCACCGGCGCCCCCGCCGCCGGCCGGACCCCACCTCTCGCCGCGCCGGCAGCACCCTTCCTGGATCGTGCTGCAACTGGTCCGGTCGGTGCGAGGGTTTCTGGTGCCGCTGATCGTGGTCCTGGTGTCCGGGCGTGGGGGGGGCGATTCGCCCTTCCTGGCGATCGCGGGCGTGGGGGCGGCCCTCGGGCTGCTGACCACGGCGGCACGGTGGTGGTCGTTTCGCTACGAGGTGATCTCGGGGGAGCTGCGGGTCTATTCCGGCGTCGTCTCCAAGCAGGAGCGCTCGGTGCCCCTGGAGCGGGTGCAGGCGGTAGACACCGGCGAGAGCCCCCTGCAGCGGTTGTTCGGGGTGGTCCGGGTAAAGGTCGAGACGGCCGCCGGAGGAGCGGGCGGCAGCGATGTCACCTTCGAATCGCTGACCCGGGCCGAGGCCGGTCGGCTGACGGGCCTGCTCCGCCCCGTCCGGGAACGGGCGGGCATGACCGGTGAGGAGGCAGCCGGCGCCATCTCCGATATCAGGGTCGGTCCGGCGGGCACGGTGGTCCGGGCCCTCTCGACGCGCGAGCTGCTGGTCGCCGGGGCGACCTCCGGCCGGATCGGCCCGGCCTTGGCGATCGTCGGCGGTGGTCTCCAACTGGTCGACGACGTGTTGCCGGACGATGTCTACGAGCGGTTCTCGGGCGTGGCGATGGATCTCTCGCCGCGGGGCATCTTGATCGGCGGGCTGGCGGTCGGCCTGCTGTCTTGGCTGTTCGCCATCGTCACCACGGTCCTCACCTTCGGGGGGTTCACGCTGCGGCGGGATGGAGACAACCTGCTGACGACCGCCGGACTGCTCGACCGGCGCCAGGCCACGATCCCCCTCCGCCGCATCCAGGCGCTGACGATGACGGAAGGTCTGCTGCGCCAGCCGTTTGGCCTGGTGGCACTTCGGGTCGAGAGCGCGGGCTACGGCACGGACGCGCCGGAGACGGGGATCCTGTTCCCCCTCCTGCGCCGGGACCAGGTCGAAGACCTGCTCCGGCAGGTGGTCCCCGAGATGGCCGTGCCGCTGGAGGGGATCGAGCGGCGATTGAATCGCCTGCCGGACCGGTCCCGGCGCAGGTACGCCCTGGCTCCCCTCTGGGGATTCGTCACCCTGACGGCATTCGCCGTCGTGGCCGCCGCCGCCGTGCCATTTGCCGCCTGGTGGAACGGCCTGTTCGTCCTGGCGCTGATCCCGGGGGGCATCGGCCTCGGCCTGTGGCGATTCGCCGACTCGGGATGGTCGCTGGACGAACGGGGTCTTCTGGTGGTCCGGGGCCGGGGGATCGCCCGCCGGACCTCGGTCCTGCCCGCCCGGCGCATCCAGCGGCGGTTCCTCGACCAGGGACCCCTCCAGCGGCGGGCGGACCTGGCCACCTTCCGGGCGGCGGTCGCGTCGGGCGGCAGCGGCGGTACGGTCGGTATCGAACACCTCGATGTCCACGCCGGTGACGCGCTGCTGTCCGCGCTCCGGCCCCGGCCGATCCGGCCCACCGTCGCACACCCGCCGTCGAGCGCCGTCCCCGGGGCCGGGGTGGCCGTTCCCGGCACCGCCCTGACCACTTGATCGCCGTCTCTGTCCCGCGCTACCCCGCCGCGCAGGCGGCGATACGCTCCAGGGCCCTGGTGAGGTTCGCTTCGGAGTTGGCGGTCGAGAGGCGGAGGAACCCCTCGCCGTGGTCGCCGAAGGCGGTGCCGGAGAGGGCGGCGACGCCGAAGTCCTGCAGGAGGCGGTCGGCGAAGGCCCTACTGCCCTGGCCGGTGCCGGAGATGTTGGGGAAGGCGTAGAAGGCGCCCTTGGGGCGGACGCAGGAGATGCCGTCGATGGCGTTCAGGCCATCGACGACCAAGTCGCGGCGGGTCTTGAAGGCGTCCCGCATCCGCGTGACCTCGTCCCAGGG
>JBBJOE010000303.1:0-3984 GCA_037721765.1 Thermomicrobiales bacterium | reverse complement strand
CCGGCGGACGGATTTGGCCGGGGTGCTCAGTCCGTTCCGGATGTGGCCGGACTGGGTTGGGGACGCCCGCGTCGTCGCCCTGCCGGGGCACGGGGCAGGGCTGCCGGGCCGGGCGAGGAGGAATCCCTGGATGGAGCCGGCACCGTGCCGTCGGAGCCAACTCCGCTCCGCTTCCGTCTCGACACCCCCGGCGATGGTGCGCACCCTGGGTACCCGCGCGGCCCCGAGCAGTTTGACAGCGATCGTGGCGAGGTACGGGTCGTGGTCGACATCCCGGACCAGGGCCATGTCGAGCCCGATGTCGGCCGGGCGCGATTGGTTGAGCAGATTCAGCGAGCCGTCGCCGGCCCCGAGGTCGTCGACGGTAACACGGGACCCCGCCGCCCGGTAGGTCGCCATGGGACCGGCCAACCGCGTGGGGGGTGGCGGGGCCACCGCCGTGGATCAGGACCCCCGTGCCGGCGAGTTCCCGGGTGGAGCACCGGTTCTCGAGGGCACCGCCGAGGCTGTCGAGAGCCCCCGGGGACTGTTGGACCGCGACGATGCCGGGGCTGGTCCGGTCCGCGGTCAGGCCCGCGTCGGCGATGGCCGCGAGCAACTCGGCGCGGCCGTGACCGGGTGGTGGAGAGAGATACGAGGATGCCCGACTCCGCGACGGCAACCGGCACCCGTTCGCACCACTCGCACGCTGCCCGGGAGGTCGTCACCAGTGACCATGTCCCATCCTCGATCGTGCGTGTTCATGGCCCGTTCCGTGGCAGCATCGCACCGAGGTCCGTGACCTGGGAAGCCGGGACCGTGACTGGTCGGGGGCCCACATGATGAGTAGCATGATGCGAGATACGAGGCAATTGGAAGGTCATGGGCAAATTATCGGACCATAGTCCAACGGGGCATAGAGTCGCCGGGTCGGGTGGAGAGGCAGGGGACACCTGGCGAGAGACGGTGACGCGGATTGGAGGCAAAGGGGCGGCCATGCGTGGCCGGGTCACCGGGGCCGCGAACAGCAGGCGGATCGGCCAGTCCCTCTCGGATCGATGCGGGCGAGGGAGGGTGGCGCGGCAGATTGGCTGACTGCCGCGCCGGAGGGAAGGTACGGGGCTCCGGCCCCCCGCCCGCCACCGTGGCTGGCGGCGACGGGTGAGGCGCCGGGGTCGTTGTCCCCGTACCAGACAGAACGTGCCGGGACCCATCTTCGTTTCGGCCTGGCCGGACACACTCGGGGCGAGAACGCATCGTGCCGCCCGCCGCCCGCATGGTGGGGATGCCGGGGCAGACCGGACGGGCTACCGTTCCGCCTAGCGCGGATCGCGACGGGCGGGGTAGGGTGATGTCGGCAGGGACGTGACCGCGCGGGCGGGCCCACGGTCTCGGGCCGCGTTTGCCGGAAACCTACCCGGGCCCGCGTGCCGCGCGGTGGGACGAGAGGAGTGGCGTCGAGCAATGGTTCACACGTCTCGATCACCGTATCGGCCGGGCCGGGTGGCCCTGACCGTCATCGTCCTGTCGCTCGCGGCTCTGGGGCCGGTGGGTTGGGCACGGGCCCAGGATGCCGGGCTATCGGCCCAGTTCGACGAGATCACGGCGGAGGTCTCCGACATCCGCGAATTGCCGGTCGAAGAGGACGTCGTGGAGGCGTTCCTGTCTCGCGAGGACCTCCAGGCGGACTTGCTCGCCACGATCGACGAGGACTACCCGGAGGCCGACCGCCGGGCCGATGAGCAGTTGTTGATCGCCTTCGGAATGCTGCCGGAGGGGTCGGATCTCGGTGATCTCTACGTCGATCTCTACTCCGAGCAGATCGCCGGCTACTACGACCCCGAAACCGATGAACTCTTCGTCATCACCGGCGAGGACGAACTGAGTGCTCTCGACGAGGTGACCTACGCCCACGAGGTGGTCCACGCCCTCCAGGACCAGGCCTTCGACTTGGAGTCCATTCGCGAGCCGTTCATGGACAACGACGACACGATCCTGGCGATCACCGCCCTGATCGAGGGCGACGCGACCGTGACCCAAATCGACTACCTTTTGGGCAACCCTGTCTTGCTAGCCGACTTCAGCACCGAGATCGGGGACCTGCCGCCGTCTCCGGTCCTCGACGCCGCCCCGGCGGTGATCCGGGACTCGCTGCTGTTCCCCTATGAGGCGGGCCAGGTCTTCGTTGCCGCCCTGCGGGAGGAGGACGACTGGGCGACGGTCGATGCCGCCTACGAGGACCTGCCGATGTCGACCGAGCAGATCCTGCACCCGGAGAAGTACACGACCGAGCGGGATGACCCGATCGCGGTCGAGTTGACCGACCTGTCCGATACCCTGGGCACGGGCTGGGAAGTCCTGGACGAGAATACCTTCGGAGAGTACCAAATCCGCCTGATGCTGCAGGGTGAACTGTCCGACGGGGATGCCGAAGACGCCGCCGCCGGTTGGGGTGGTGACCGGTACGCGCTCTATGGCGACGACGCCGACCAGGTGATCGTCTGGCAGTCGGTGTGGGACAGCGAGGACGAGGCGGCCGAGTTCGTCGCCGCGCTCCAGGAGTACGACGAGTCCCGCTACGGGGCCGACTACGAGGGCGACGACACGCTGACGCTGGAGACGGACGACGCCTCGGTCCGCCTGATGCTGGACGGCGACACCGTCACCTACGTCCTGGCGACCGACGCCGGGCTGGCCGATGACAGTTTGGCGGAGGTGGCAAGCTAGGCCACGCCGACAGCAACTCGAGACTATGAGCCCGGGCTGGCGCCTCCTTTGGCGCTGACCCGGCTTGGCAGTCTCCCTTCAATTGTTTATCGGAAGGCTCGACGCGGTTCCCTGTTGCTCCTGCGGTGATCGTGGGTTGACCATGGATGATCACGCGCGGCGACACGGAATGCTCCATTGATCTGCAACTATCAGGGACGTTTTGGTCGTTCCTCGGTGCGAACGCAGGATTGCAGGCTCCGTAAGACGCTTTATCCGGTGTTGATTGGAACGTGGTAGATGGCGCGACGACTCATGTTCGTTGACGAGGCCGGGAACTTCGACTTCTCTCGGAAGCGAGGAGCGTCCCGGTACTTCGTGCTTACGTCGATCACGATGACCGACTGCGGCGTGGGCGACGCCCTCCAGGCTCTCCGTCGCGAGATGGCCTGGCGAGGAATCCGCCTGCTGGACGAGTTTCACGCGACAAGTGACGAACAGGCCGTGCGAGATGACGTGTTCGCGGAGATCGCTCGGTGGCCATTCAGGATCGATGCCACGATCATCGACAAGACGAGGACGGTACAACGATTGCGGGATGATGAGGAGAGATTTTACAAGACGGCTTGGTTCTATCATATGAGGCATGTCGCTCCACGGATCATTGAGAAGTCTGACGAATTACTGGTCGTCGGTGCGGCGATCGGAGTGAAGAAGAAACGACACGTCCAAGAAGATGCGATCAGGGATGTGATGCATCAGACAACATCCTGCAAGAGGATAACCATCGCGAGTTGGCCAACCTCATGTGAGCCATGTCTACAGGTCGCCGACTATTGCTGCTGGGCAATCCAACGCAAGTGGGAGAGCAACGATGCACGCTCCCATATGCTCATCGCAGACAAGATCGAATCAGAGTATGAACTCTTTGGACAATCATCATCAGTCTACTATTAGCGCGCGTTTTTCGGGCATAGAAAGTGGCCAACTATCCGAGAATTCGCACTCGGAAGAGCCCAGGGGCTCTTGTCATTGGCCAGATCAATCGAGAACAGTATACGCGTGTCGAGCACAAGCATTCAAGGTGTCCGTACGCGGAATCCGAGCCAGTAGCCTACAGTGCCCAGGTCCAAAAATTGCCCATCAAGCACGACCGATGGGCCCAACCCTCAGTAGACGCTTTGACGCCTGGGCGTATCGCTCGTACTCCCAAGGACGTGACCTAACGCCTCGTCGTTCCTACCACGTCGGCCGCGATGAGGTCGTCGGCGATCTTGGCGGAGGAGAGGACGCCGGGGA
>JBBJOE010000302.1:0-4047 GCA_037721765.1 Thermomicrobiales bacterium | reverse complement strand
GAGGACGGGGACGCCGGCGAGGACGGGGACGCGGAGCGCATCGTCCAATACTTCGAGGGCGCGGCGCTGATCTACCTGCCGGAGCGTGCGCCCGGCGAGCAGGTCGCGACCCTGCCGATTGGGGAGGCAGCCGCCGAGATCTTGTCCAAGAAGTATCCCGAGGAGTTCGCCCGGGCAGACGACGACGCGTGCGGGTCGATGGACGAGGTGGACTGCGTCCGGTTCGACGAGACCGGCCATTCGCTCCACACCGGATTCAAGGCATTCTGGGAGCAGCGATCCGGCGCCGACCTGCTCGGCATGCCCGTCTCGGAGGAGTTCCGAGCCCTCGATGGCCGGGAGGTGCAATTCTTCGAGCGTGGCGCCCTACAGTGGAAGAGCGGCGAGGACATCACCGTTCGTCCGATCGGCCGGGAGTTGGCCGCCCACGGCGATCTCGACACGCGGCGGATCGATCGCCCCGCCGGCGTCCCGGCCTACGACGAGAGCTTGTTCATTGCCCCCGAACCGGTCTTGGCCGAGGTCGAGCCCGCGGCCGATGTCGCCGTCGAGACCGCGGTCGGGGCCGACGGCTTCGGCCCGGGTCCGGTCCAGGGCGGCTGGAAGGAGATCGTGATCTCGATCTCGTCCCAGCGCCTCTGGGCCTACGAGGATGGCGAGATGATCCTGACCACCCTGGTCAGCACCGGCACGGCCGAGATCCCCTTCACCGTCACGCCGGTCGGGCGCTGGTCGGTCCTTTCGAAATACGACCTCCAGACCATGCGGGGCACGGTCAGCGGCGAGGACTACGAGGTCCCCGACGTGCCCTGGATCATGTATTTCGACAACCTGGGCAACGCCCTGCACGGCACCTACTGGCACTCCAACTTTGGTACCCCGATGAGCCACGGCTGCGTCAACCTGCCGCTGGACGTGGCCGAGTTCCTCTACGGCTGGACGCCGCTCGGCACCCAAGTGACGGTCGTCGAGTAGGCCCCGGAACTCATGGGCGACGATCCAGCCATCGCGGGTCGCCCGATCGCGACGGCGGTCCGTACGTCTCGCGTCGTCGGGCGAATGCCCAGGAAAGGACCGGGTACCCATGCGGGCCGATGATCTCCGTCTCCTCTTCGACTATTCCTACGCGGCCACCGGCCGCGTCCTCGACGCCGCCGGACGGCTCGAACCGGGCGAGTTCACCGGCCCGCCGCCACTCCGCGGAGCCATGAGCCTGCAAGACATCCTCGTCCACACGCTCGGTGCCGAGCGGGGCTGGCGCGAGTTCCTACGGACCGGGGTCGACGACGAGGCGACCGGCCTCGACCCGGCCGCTTTCCCCGGCGTCCCGGTACTCACCCGTGCGTGGCGCGAGGACGAGGCGCGGATGCGTGAATGGCTGGACACGCTCGACGACGAGGCGTTGGATGTACCCGAGGCCGGGCGGGGCCGTCCAATCTGGGTCTGCCTGACGCACGTCATCAATCACTCGACCCAGCACCGCAGCGAGGCGGCAATGATCCTGTCGCACCTGGGCCAGTCGCCCGGCGACCTCGATTTCACCTTCTACCTCCATGGCTGGACCGATGACTGATGCCAGCCCGGCTGCCCCGGAGATCGATCGGGCTGGCATCGGGATTCCTGCAGGAGTCCCGGTGACGATATCCGGATACTGAGCGGGGCGCGTTTGGCCTGATCACCGAACATGCACGCCCATGCCGGGTCGTCACGGGCCAACGCGAGTGGGAGTCAACGTCCGATGCGAGCCGACGAGATTCGTCTCCTGTTCGATTATTCCTACGCGGCCACCGGCCGCATCCTCGATGCCGCCGGGCGGCTCACGGCGGACCAATTCACCGGACCGCCCCCGATGGCCGAGGGTTCGAGCCCGCGGGACATCCTCGTCCATACCCTCGACACGGAACACGCCTGGTCTGAGCGGCTGCGAGCCGATGTGCACGTCGAATCGGTGAACTTGGACCCGGCAGCCTTCCCGGATGTTCTCTCCCTGACCCGGACGTGGCAGGCAGAGGAGGCGCGCATGCGCGACGTGCTGGCCACTCTCAACGATGAGACATTGGATGTGCCCGCGGCGATGGGCCACCCTCTCTGGTTGGTGCTGACGCATGTGGTCCACCACGGGACACAACACCGGAGCGAGGTCGCGATGATCTTGACTCACCTGGGGCAGTCGCCGGGCGACCTCGACTTGCCCTTCTACCTCCGTGGCTGGACCGACGATTGACCTTCACCGGAGATCACCCGTCCGAATGCTCACGGCCCGATTGGGGCACCTCATCTTGACCGTCTCATCCTACGGACCGGACCACGCGGCGAGCGGCGCACCGTCCGGGAACGACGCGGGTGTGGACCCGGGTAGCGTCCGATACGGCCTCTACCTCCGTCCCGATCCTGCGACCTGCCGGGCCCTGGCGGCCATGTACGACCTGCTCCAACGGCAATATGGTCTCCGCATCGCCGGGCGATTCATGCCCCACGCCACGGTCAAGGGTTTCTTCCGCTCGGACGCCGCGCCGGCGGAGATGGTCGCTTGCCTGGATCACGCCCTCACCGGCCTCCAGGCCTTCCCGGTCACGAACCGGGGTCCTATCCGCTACGGCCCGACCTCGATCGTGCTCGACATCCACCACGAGGAGTCCGGGGAGCGGAACGATCCCCTCCAGGCGCTGCACGAGGCCGTCCTGGGTGCCCTCCTCCCGCTCGTCCACCACGATTGCGCCTTTACCCGCGTCGAGGGGTTGGCGGACCGCTTCCACGCCCACCTGACGCTGGCGATGATCGACCTGCCGTCGTGGCTCGGGGACGAGGTCCTCACCTTCCTTCAGGACCTCGGCCCGGTCGGGCCGGCCCGGTTCACGGCGGACACCCTCCACCTGTTTGCGTTCCGGAGCGATGCCTGGGACGGCGCCTGGTGGGAGACGATGTCCTGGGTGCCCCTGCATGGCTGGCGCCTCTCGCCGGTGGTCTAATCGTAAGCGGTCCGGCGGCCCGTGCGACGGAGAGCGAATGCCCCCTCACGCATGCGGCGGCGCGGTGGTCGGCGGGCACGGCGACACCGTTCCGGGGTAGGCTTAGGGCCATGATCGCGGACGGCTTCATCGGGATGTTCGATTCGGGGCTGGGGGGCCTCAGCGTACTGCGGGACGTCCGCGCCGCCCTACCCTCTGAGGATATCCTCTACTACGCTGACAGTGCCTATTGCCCCTACGGCGAGCGGGACGACGCCGAGATCATCGCCCGCTCGGCCCTGATCACCGGTGCCTTGATCGAACGGGGCGCCAAAATCGTGATCGTGGCCTGCAACACGGCGACGTCGGTGGCCCTGATGACGCTGCGGGCCTCGACCACGGTGCCGATCATCGGCCTGGTCCCCGCCGTCAAACCGGCGGTGGCCACCAGCCCCGGCGGCCGGGTGGGCGTGCTGGCGACGCCGCGCACCGTCGAGGGGCGGATGCTGGCCGACCTGATCGCCGAGCACCGGGGAGAGACCCACGTCATGACCGTCCCCGCGCCCGGCCTGGCCGATCTGGTCGAGTCCGGCCACGTGTCGGGCCTCCTGGTCGACGGCCTCCTCCGACCTCTCCTCGCCCCGCTCACCGAGGCGCGGATCGACACCCTGGTCCTCGGTTGCACCCATTACCCGTTCCTACGGGTCACCCTCGGCACGCACCTGGGGCGCGGGGTGCGGATCACCGACAGCGGCGAGGCGATCGCCCGCCGGGCCGCCTCCGTGCTGGCCGAGATGGGCGCGGGACGGCCGCGGGATGCCCCCGCCGGGTCGACCCGCCTCCTGACCAGCGGCGACCCGGACCACGTCGGCACGGTCGCGGCACGGCTATTGGGGCAGGCGTTGGCGGTCGAGCGGCTGGCGTTGTAAACGACAACCCGATCGGGTTCTAGCGCCATGTGTCGCCTGGCTCCCCTCCCGCCAACTTCTCCGATGCCAGCACCATCTATGGTAGGGGTACTGCTTCCGGCGTCCTTTTCAGGAACGGTCGCTCCAATGTGCACATTCGTTCGGCAGATGGGCGCGGCAAGCAGCGCCCC
>JBBJOE010000301.1:0-4062 GCA_037721765.1 Thermomicrobiales bacterium | reverse complement strand
ACGGGTCGAACGTCGTCCGTGCGCTGGCTTACGAGGGTGTCAGCCAGCGCTCGATCGCGTCCCAGCTCGGGATCACCCGGTACGCCGTCGGCCGGGTCCTGGCGGAGTCGCCCGGCGATGGCGCCGTCCGGCAGTCGCGGACGACCAGGTTGTCCGGATCCCGGCGCGTGACGGTCGACCACTCGGGGTGGTCGGCGAAGGGGATCGCGTCCCTCCTGCGACCCACGGAGGAAACCCTGCACCATCGCACGGTGGCGATGGATCCCAGGGCGCTGGAGAGGATGGCCCCGGGCGAGTTGCTCGACGTGTTGGCCGATCGCTCGCCAGAAGTGTCCCGTGCGCTGTGGGACTACATGCGGCACCTGATGGCGGGCTACGAGATCTCTGCCGTCCTGCCTGGGTCTGAAGACCCCGACGACGCCGGGTCTTCCCTACTCAAAGAGTTCATGAAGACGTTGCGGTCGCGATACGGCGCCGCCGACATCCCGCTCCAGCGCCTGTTCATGGGAGCCATGCTCCGGGGCGCGATGGTCGCCGAGATCGTCTTTGACGATGCGGGCCGGACCCCACTCGATCTGGCGACCCCCGACCCGGCACACTTCCGGTTCAAGCTGCTTGACGACCCCGTCTACGGTGAGGTCTGGCAGTTGGGCCAGTGGCAGGAGAAGGAGTTCGTCATCATTGACGACCCGAAGGTCCGCTACTTGCCGATCGACCCGAAGCCGGGTAGCCCGTATGGCCGGGCGCCGTTCGCGTCCGCCGTCTTCCCAGCCCTGTTCCTGCTGGGCCTGATGCACGACCTGAAGCGGGTCATCAGCCAACAAGGCTACCCACGCGTCGACATTTCGATCGACCTGGAGGCGCTCGAAGCGGCCCTGCCGGACGGCTCGCCCATCGAAGACCTCGAAGCCCTGTTGCTCCGGACGACGGACGACGTCGTCGACGCGATCAAGGTGCTGGAACCGGATGATTACTATGTCCACAGCTCCGCCGTGAACGTCAACAGTGCCGTCGGGGCCGTCGACAGTGGCAGCCTGGGCGCGGTCGACGGGATCATCGCCGGGCTGGAGCGCATGTGCGTCCGGTCATTGAAGACGGTCCCGCTGTTCATGGGCGTCGCGGACGGCGTGTCCGAGGCGTATGCCAATCGCCAGTGGGAGACCCACGTCAAGGGGGTCAAGCACATCCAGCACATCGGTGAGAATCTGCTGGAGCACTTGCTCGACCTGGTCTTGCAGGCGGCGGGTAACGCCTCGTCCACCGTGTTCCGGTTTGCCGAGTTGCGAGAGGTCGAGGAACAGCGAGACGAGTTGACGCTTTCGACCCGGCTGGAGAACGCCGAGATGGCCGAGCGGCTGGGATACATGGACCGGGACGAGGCCAGCACGCACGCGGTTGGGCATCCGGCCGTCGTCGCCGAGGCCCCCGAGCCGGAGCCGGAGGAGAAGGATCCTGTCGATCCCGCCGGGGAGACGCTCCCGGGCGAGGAGGCGGACCCGGATGAGGCGGCGGAGCGGTCGACACGCGTGGTGGAGGTGCCATGAGCGGTCGGTGCATCATCTGTACCCAAGACCTAGACGATCAGGGTGGCCACGTGGAGCTGAAAGGCCGCTGGATATGCCGTGTCTGCGCCCAGGTGATCCGGCTGGCGAAGCCTGATCCACGACGACGCGAGCGCCCCGGCCCCCGGATCAGTAGGCCGGTGTGAACGATCCGTCGCACGACGTGCGGCCCACGACCCGACCGTCCGCCCTGGTGACGATCCGATGCCCCAAGTGCGGGAACACGATGATGCGGTGCCGGTTGGTGCCGGGCGCGGTCGTGGAGATAAAATGCCGCCGGTGTAACTACCTGGCCGAGGTCCAGCGAAAAGCCGAGGGTCGATAGCCGCTTATTCTATAAGCAACCGTACGGACGATGGGCCAGAGTAGACGATTCGTCCCGGTCGTGATACGCTGACGATCTAGACCGAAGCCTGCACGAGGCTGACAGTGGGCATGCCCCGCCGTCAGCCTCGCTGTCGTTTGGAGAAAGGTCGGCCAATGGGCCAGCACGATAATGGTGAGATCTACGCCAGCACGGCCAGGATCGTCCTGACCCGAAAGCTGGATACCGACGCATTGATGACGCGGGCGGTCGCGTCGCGGGCGTTCGACCCGTCGGTCTACGAGACGAATCCGCCGTTCTTCGTCCCGGTGGAGATCAGCAACCAGACCCGGGATTCCTATTTCACCCGGATGCACGAGTCCACGCTGAAGAACTTCGCCGCCGACGCCGAGGCCGGGGTGTCCGTTCAGGACTCGCACGCCACCGACGAGTTGGGATTCGGGCAGTCGCTGACCGGCCGCGTCGTCACCGAGGGCGACGAGATGCGGGTCGAGAGCGAGTATTTCACGGTCCCTGGCTTGACCACGCGGGGAGCGAAGCGGACCGACGACTACATCCTGGGCATCCGCGCTGGCCTGTACCGAGACGTGAGCGTCGGGTTCTACATGGGGGAAGAAGGTCGCTACTCCTGTTCGATCTGTGGCGGGGACCCGTCCGATTGGTTCGGCGACTGCTTCCATTGGCCGGGCGGGTCGTACGACATCGTGAACGACAAGGGCGACGTGACCGGGCGGGAAGTCGCCGAGGCGTGGGTCCACAACGGGCGGTTGGCCGAGTACAGTCAGGTGTACGACGGGGCGACTCCCGGCGCCGGGGTCATGCGAGCACAGCGCGGCATCGAGGCCGGGAAGGTCACGCCGGAGCAGGCGTTGGGCCTGGAGCGGATGTACCGGGTCAAGTTGCCCGGCGCAAAGCACATCTGGGCGCTGAGTCCGGATAAGCGGGAGGTGTTGACGGTGGAGACCAATCGAGACGGGACGGCGAAGGTGGAAGTCACGCCGGTCGAGGGCGGCGAATCGACGGTCGCGGAGGCCACGGTAAAGACGCCGGTCGCTGACGTCGAGGTCGTCCCCGAGGAGACGACCATCGAGGAGGCACCGGAGGCCGAGCAGAACCCTGAGGCCGAGGAGGGGCGGGTGGTCGAGGCCGGGTCCCCGACCACCGATGTCCTGGCGGAGGTCCGGTCGCAGTTCGCGCCGAAGGGCATCACGATCGGGCGCGACCCCGTCGTCGCCGTTCGCGTCTTGGGCGAGGCCGTCGTCCGGTATCGCGACGAGGCCAAGCAGCTGCGGGCCAATGCCGCGATCGGCGAGCAGTACCGCCTGGACCTGATCGAGGAGGCCCTGGTGGAGGGGGTCCGGTCGATGCCGCCGGGGAAGGGCAGCCTGTTCCCGTCGGACACCTACCGCGAGATGATGGAGCGGTCCAGCACCACCATCGAGCAGGTCAAGGCGATGCTGGAATCCTGGCGAATGGCCGGGAACGCCCAGTTCGCCACGGGTCGCGTGACCCGAGAGGGAGCGGACGAATCGGAGCCGTCGTCCCATCGCGAGGCACCGGACCACCTTCACCGAGGGTAGCGCCGCGCGGCTGGATGTCAGCCGGAATGTTTGAGGAGGGGAAGCAATGGATCCGCGCAAGACGGTTCAGTACGACGGCATTCACTTTCGGACGTCCGAGGGTCACGTCGACGCCTCGATCGTGTACAGCAAGACCGTCGCTGGCGGGTCGGTGTCGGTGGGGAAGGCAGTTCGCCTGACCGGCAACCGAATCTTCGGCCTGGCCACGACCGGCACGGAGGTCGCAGGTCGCCTGGTCCTCGTCGAGTCGGACGGGGTCTGTACGGTCCAGGTCGGTGGTTTCATGGAGCTTCCCGCCGCCGCCGCGATCCCGTTTGGTTCGCGTGTCGTCGGTGGGGTCGTCGCCGGGAACATCCGGGCGCTGGCCGCTCCCTCGGCAACCTACGTCGCGTCGGAGGGCACCGAAGCGGCTGCCGCCAAGGGTCAGGTCTGGGACGGATCGGTCCCCGCATCGATCGTCGTGTACTTCCCGTAAGGTGGTCCCGTCGAGTCGTCCGACGACGGCTGGGGTACGAGAGAGGAAATGAGATGAGCAAGCCGATCTTGAACAACACGAGTCGCCCCGGCCCGAGGGACCTGTTCGAGCAGAACAAGG
>JBBJOE010000300.1:0-4072 GCA_037721765.1 Thermomicrobiales bacterium | reverse complement strand
CCGGCTGGCCCCGGTCACCCAAGCCACCGCTGCCCCGTTCGACACCCCGCCCCCTCTCCACTCACGCATCCCGGTGCCGGTCCGATCCCCGTCCCGATCGTCTCCCCAGACGACCGCCCTGACGGGAACGCGACCGCCCTGCTGGCCCCAGACCCCGATGGGCGGACCGGCGGCGCGGCGGCGCGTCCTTCCCGATCCCGCGCGGTGCGATCGCCCGGGACCCTTGCCACCCCCGGCCGGGAACGGACGCCCATACAAAGGGAGTGGCCAAACGTCTACCGTCTTCTGTCTACCGACTCCTGTCTATGGCGCGGTCCCCGTCGTATGACGCGAGTCTATGAACGTCTACCAATTCCTATGAATCGTCCGGCCGTTTTTATGGACCGGTTCAGGACCCGCGTCCGTTCGCACCGATCGCCGCTTCGCGCCCCGCCCGGCGCCCGTTCTATGAACGCGTATGAACAGGTCTATGACACAGCTATTCATAGAATTGGTCATAGAACTGGTCATAGACACCGCCCCGCCTCACCGTCATTCACCCCAAAATCCGCCCTTGACAGCCCGTCCATCCGCCTTTAGGGTAGCCGCCTACGACGTGAGGTGGATCGCGTGGCTGGTGTCATGCCTCACCCCTCTAGAGAGTGGGATCGGACGACGATGAGACGGACCCTCCGGCGATCGGGCTGGCCACGTATGCGTACCGGCCGAACGGGTGCTCCCCGTTCGGCATAGACGCGTACCCGGGCCCATCGTCTGACGTGGGTCCCCCGGCCAGCCACCCGTCGTCCCCGGAGATTTCCCGATGACATCCCCCGCAGCCACACCCACCAACGCCAACCCCTCCCTCGTCGCCCCGTTCACCTTCGACCGCGCCCCGACCAAGGTCGCCCTCGCCTACTCCGGCGGCCTCGATACCTCCTGCATCATCCCCTGGCTCAAGGAGCAATTCGGGGAAGGGTGCGAGGTCGTGGCAATCGCGGCCGACCTCGGCCAGCCGGACGACCTCTCCGGCGTCGAGGCCAAGGCCCTCGCCAGCGGCGCCTCGTCTTGTCACGTCATCGACCTGCGCGAGACCTTCCTCACCGGCTACGTCTTCCCCACCCTTCGGGCCGGGGCCATCTACGAGCGCAAGTACCTCCTCGGCACCTCGATGGCTCGCCCCCTGATCGCCCGCCAGCAGGTCGAGATCGCCCACCTCGTCGGGGCCGACGCCCTCGCCCACGGCTGCACCGGCAAGGGCAACGACCAAGTCCGCTTCGAACTCACCTACCAGGCCCTGGCCCCGGAGATGACCGTCATCGCCCCCTGGCGACACTGGCACATCCGCTCCCGGGAAGACGCCATCGACTACGCCCGCGACCACGGTGTCCCGGTGGCCGCGACGACGGGAAAGATCTACTCGGTCGATGGCAACCTCTGGCACCTCTCGCACGAGGGCGGCGCCCTGGAAGATCCCTGGAACGAGCCGCCGGTCGATGCCTATGGCTTGACCGTAGCCCCGGAACAGGCACCGGACACCCCGGAATACGTCACCATCTCCTTCGAGCGGGGCTGGCCCACGGCCGTCGATGGCCGCGAGATGGGGCCGGTCGAGATGGTCGAGGCCCTGAACGTCCTCGGGGGTGCCCACGGCGTCGGCCGGGTCGACCTGCTCGAGAACCGGCTGGTCGGGATGAAGAGCCGGGGCATCTACGAGACCCCCGGCGGCACCCTGCTGATGACCGCCCACCGCGAGTTGGAGCACCTGGTACTTGACAAATTGACGATGCGGCAGAAAGATAGTCTGGCGCAGACCTACGCGGAGCTGGTCTACAATGGCCAGTGGTTCACCCCGCTGCGGGCCGCGCTCGACGCCTTCGTCGATGCGACCCAGGAGCCCGTCACCGGCGATGTCCGGTTGAAGCTCTACAAGGGAAGCTGTGCCGGGGTGGGTGTCCGCTCGCCGAACGGGCTCTACCAGGAAGACCTGGCGACCTTCGGTGCCGACGACATCTATCGCCAACTGGACGCCGAGGGCTTCATCCGCCTGTTCGGCCTCGGCCAGAAGGTAGCGGCACGGCGCGACCAGCGGATGCGACAGGAACAGGGATCGGAGGCCGTACGATGACGACGCTCGAACCGCGCCCATCCGGACCGGCGTGGGAGCATGACCCCCGCTCTCCATCCCGGCGACCGGCGCGTCGTCTCCGTACGACGCGCTAGCGGTCGCCCGTTAGCGCAGACGCAAGCCGAGACGCGACGCGTGGCCAGTCCCATGCGATCGGGCCACAGAAGCCACCGGGACCGGGTGGTCGATCCGGCCCGAGATGACACCAACGTCCACGCACACGATGACGAGACCGCCGGTCCGGGCGAGAGCCCAGGCAGGCGGAGACCCGCGAAGACGGGGAAGAGTACGGTCTACGCTCCCGCGAGCGACCTGGGGACGGTGAGAGCCCAGGGCAGGGAACGTGACCGGAACCGCGCCCCCGAGCGGCCGGCCGAAGAACGACCATGCCAATCCCCCCCGCGGGCGGGGCGGCGGGTCAAGTAGGACCGGGTGGGTGGCTCCCACGCCAGCAACAGCCGAGAGACCCACGAGACACCGGCATGGTGCCGGCCCGGACATCGTCGTCCGACCCCGTCTCGTGGAAGGAGGGTGGTACCGCGGGAGCCAACGCCTCTCGCCCCTTCAGTTCGACCGTGGCCACGTGGCCCCCGGTCGGCACGTCGCGTCGTCTGTACGCTCGACGTCGAAGGGAATCGACCACCATGTCCATGTCCGACCTGTCGTTGTCCGACCTTTCCTATCCTGACCTGCCGTACGCCGGGTATGACATCGCCGGGCCACCGCCCGCGGTGAATCCCACGGTTTATCCCGCCCTGCACCCCGTGCCGCCCGCGCCGGCCTCCGACCCCCTCGCCCCGCTGGCCCAGCGGACCGTGTCGCTCGGCGGCCCGATCGTCGCCACCCCGGCAACCTTCACCGTCAGCGCCCGGCTGCGGGGCCGGGACGTCCTCAACGACACCGACCTGACCCCGGACGAGATCGGCGAACTGCTCGATACCGCCGGGCGGCTGAAGCGGCTGCACCGCAAGGGCGAGCCGCACGCCTACCTGCCCGGCAAGACCCTGGGGATGATCTTCCAGCATCCCAGCACCCGGACCCGGGTCTCGTTCGAGGCGGGGATGACCCAACTCGGCGGCCGGTCGATCTTCCTCGGCACCTCGGACCTCCAACTCTCCCGGGGCGAGACGATCCCCGACACCGCCGCGATCCTCAGCCGGTACGTCGACGCCATCGTGGCCCGGGTCGCCGACCACGCCGACCTCGTCGCCCTGGCCCAGGGGGCCAGCGTGCCGGTCTTCAACGGCCTCTCGGACAAGAGTCACCCCCTCCAGGCCCTCAGCGACCTGCTGACGATCAAGGAGGCGACGGGCGACCTGGCCGGGGTCAAACTGGCCTACGCCGGCGACGGGGACAACAACATGGCCGCCTCCCTGCTGCTGGCCGGCGCGGCGATGGGCGTCCACGTCACGATCGCCGCCCCGGCCGGGCTCCAGCCCGACCCAGCCCTGCTGACCCATGCCCGGTGGCTGGCCGGGGCCAGCGGCGTCGGCTCCGGCGCCACGATCACGGTCACGGACGACCCGCTCGCGGCCGTCTCGGGGGCCGATGTCATCTACACCGACGTCCACGTCAGCCTGGGCCAGGCCAACGGTGCGGCCCGGGCGGTGGCCCTGGCACCATACAAGGTGACCCCGGCGATGATGGCGGCGGCCCGGCCCAAGGCGATCTTCATGCACTGCCTGCCGATGCACCGGGGCGAGGAAGTCGACGCGGGGGTGGCCGACGGGGCACAATCCGTCATCTTCGAACAGGCCGAGAACCGGCTCCACCTCCAGAAGGCACTGCTGCTGATGGCCATGTGCTGACGGAGCCGGTAGACGGTAGTCGGTAGACGAAAGAACGTATAAATGGGGGCCCGGCCTCCCGGAAAGTCGGGACTTCGACGATGGAGGGACAGGTGATGGCGGTGGCGGCATGTCCGGAATGCGCGGCGGAGATCAGTGTCGCGGGGGTCGAGCAGGG
>JBBJOE010000299.1:0-4073 GCA_037721765.1 Thermomicrobiales bacterium | reverse complement strand
GATCATCTCCTGCGGCGGCGAGATGCCGAGCCAGCGCCGCATCGCGAGTTGGAGCAGGGTCAGCATGACTGCCGCGACGAGGCCCGCCAACAGGCCGACCAGCAGCCGGCCGACGATCTTGCCCCGGTCTCGCCGCCCGTGGATTCGGTCCACCTCCGGACTATCTGTGCCGATCGCCACGTCGCGTCCCTCCTGCCCTCCGGGGAGGGATGGTATCGATATGGGCGACCACGACGCGCCCCGAATGTCTCTGAGGTACGTGCCGGCTTGGCATCAAAACGTTACGAGGCGCCTCTCCGGTGAGACCGGGAAGCGCCTCGCGAGGTCTCGGCGTGCCGGTGGGTGGCCCGGTCAGGGCGCCGGTCGATCAGTCAGCGACGGCGGAGACTTGCTCCCGCACCGTGATCGGCTGGCGGGGCACCATCCCGACCTCCGGGTCGTCGCCCGAGGTCGGGGGGCCGAGGACGACCGAAACTTCCTTGCCGTCTAGGGTCTCGCGCTCCAGCAGCGCCGCGACCAGGGCATCGAGCTGCGGCCGGAAGCGCTGGTTGATCGCCAGGGCACGGTCGAGGCCGCCCTCGATGATGTCGCGCACGGCACCGTCGAGGCGCTGGGCGGTGGAGTCGGAGTAGGCCTTGTCCTGGGTGATCTCGCGACCCAAGAAGACGTGCTCCTCGCCGGTCCCGAGGTAGATCGGCCCGACGTCGAGGCTCATGCCCCAGAGACCGACCATCCGGCGGGCCAGCGACGTGGCCTCCTTCAGGTCGTTCTCGGCGCCCGTCGTGACCTCGTCGTAGACCACCATCTCGGCGGCGCGGCCACCGAGCATCATCGCCAGCCGCCCGAGCAGGTAGGTCCGGCTGTAATTGTGGCGGTCTTCCTCCGGCATCTGGACGGTGACGCCCAGGGCCCGGCCGCGGGGGACGATGCTGACCTTGCGGAGCGGGTCGGCACCCGGTGTGAAGTGGGCCACGATCGCGTGTCCGGCCTCGTGGTAGGCGACGACCTCGCGCTCCTTGGCGTTCATCAGGCCGGACTTGGCCGTGCCGAGGAGGATCTTGTCCAGGGCCTCCTCGAAATCTTCCGGCAGGATCTCCTTGCGGTTGCGGCGGGCGGCGGTCAGGGCGGCCTCGTTGACCAGGTTGGCCAGGTCGGCGCCGGTGAACCCGATGGTTCCCCGGGCGATGGACAGCAGGTCGACCGAGCGGGCGAGGGGGATGCCACGGGAGTGGATCGTCAGGATCGCCTCGCGGCCGACCCGGTCCGGCAGGCCGACGACGACCTGGCGGTCAAACCGGCCCGGCCGCAGCAGGGCGGGGTCGAGGACATCTGGCCGGTTGGTGGCGGCCATCACGATCACCTCGTGACTGGTCTCGAAGCCATCCATCTCGACCAGGAGTTGGTTCAGGGTCTGTTCCCGCTCATCGTTGGAACCGCCGAGGCCGGCGAACCGCTGCCGCCCGACGGCATCGAGTTCGTCGACGAAGATGATCGCCGGGCTGGCGATCTTGGCCTTCTCGAACAGGTCGCGGACGCGGCTGGCGCCGACGCCGACGAACATCTCGACGAATTCGGAGGCCGAGACGCTGAAGAACGGGACCCCGGCCTCGCCGGCGACCGCCCGCGCGGTCAGGGTCTTCCCGGTGCCCGGAGGGCCGACCAGCAGCACGCCGCGCGGCAGGCGGGCGCCGAGGGAGTGGTACTTGGCCGGGTTGCGGAGGAAGTCGACCACCTCCATGAGTTCGTTCTTGGCCTCGTCCTCGCCGGCCACGTCGGCGAACGTCACCTGCGGACGCTCGGGATCGTGTTGGCGAGCCTTGGAACGGCCAAAGCCAAACACGTTCTGCTGACCCCGCGACATCTGGCGGCCCATGAAGAAGATCAGGCCGACGAACAAGAGGAGGGGGGCGAAGCTGAACAGGACGCCGGTCCAGATCGAATCGTTGGACGGGTCGCCGGAGAATTCGACCCCGTTCTGCTCGAGGAGGATGATCAGCGACTGGTCCTCGCCGGGGATCAGTTCGGCTCTGACCTTCGTGGTTTCGGTCAGGGAATCGTTCGGGTCCGGGGGAACGACCTGGCCATCCTCGTTGACGGTGATGGTCTGGGACAGATCGGCGTCGATCGAGGTATCCCCGACGGATGCGCTCTCGACGTTGCCGGCGCTGATCTGCTCCCGGATCGCCGAGTAGGGGACGGTGGTGCGTTCCGGCTCACCGGAGTCCCCGAAGATGTTGAAGGCGTACCAGCCGATCAGGCCGATCAGGATGACGCCGAACAACCACGTCGGGATGCGGGAGGTGCGCTTCGGCGGCTCGTTGCCTGGCCCCGTGCCACGGGGGCCCGTGCCGCCCGGTCCCGGCTTCTTCGGCTTCGGTGTGTTGTCGCGTTGCTGCATCTACGTGATCCCATTTCCACGAATGTCGAGTGCGGTGGCTTCCGGTGGTGACGACGCGCCCGGACCGGTCTTACCCGGTGATTCCCGGCCTCTGACGACCACGAGTGTAGTGTACTAGGGGGGCCATGTCGTCGTGGTCGCAACCGTTACCGATCCGTCGCGTCTCCCTCGCGAACCAGCCGCCACCAGGCCGGCACCGCGTAGGGGTCCGTGACGCCGTGGGCGAATCCGAGCCACTCGACACCGGGGGCATCGCGCAGGATCGCCGGCACGACCTGCCCGTGGACGACCATCTTGGCCGCGTGCTCGCTCTCGCCCCAGTGCCCGATCGCCTCGGCATAGGCGGCCGAGGCGTCGGGGTCGGTCAACAGGACCTCGATGAATTCGGGCGTGGAGAACTCCGACCCTTCGAGCCTGTCAATCACCGAGAAGGCCGGACCCCGCATCAGGTCAACCATGGCGGTGATCCGGTCGAGTCCGGGCGTCGGCCGGCGTTGGTTCGGCATCGGTCGTTCCCCGGGGCGGACGCGCGGGCGTCCGTGGTGATTCGCGGTCCGGCATCTCCAGATGGGACGCAAGAACGGTGCGCCTAGCCAATCATCGACGATGGGGTCGGATGCGGACAGGGATCAGTACCCGAGCGCGACCCCGTCCGCCCGGGCATCGGCCGCCCCGAGCATGGTCCCGGACGGGTGCCGCAGGATGAGCTGGGCGTGTCCGGCGTCCGGCGACCAGGCGGGGATCGCCTCGGTCCGGTGGCCGCGGTCGGCCAGGGCACGCATCGTCTCCCGTGGGAACCGTCCCTCCAGGAGCACCAGGGACCGCCGGTCCTCGCCCCCGGCGGTGGCGACCCATCGGGGGGCGTCGATCGCCGCGGTCGGAGTCGCCAGCATGTCGAAGTCGAGCAGGTTCGTGATGATCTGGAGCTGGATCTGGGCCTGGGCGTCCCCCCCTTGGGTCGCCAGCGGCCCGAGCAGTGCGCCGTCCCGGAACAGCATCGAGGGCATCAGGGTGTGGAACGGCCGCTTCTCCGGCGCGATCACGTTGGGGTGGTCCGGGTCGAGGGAGAACGAGGCCCCGCGGTTCTGGAGGACGATGCCGGTGTCGCCGGCGACGACGCCGGAGCCGAACCCCTGGTAGATGCTCTGGATCATCGAGACGGCGTCGCCGTCCCGGTCGACGACGCAGATCGCCACCGTGTCCCCGGCCCGGGCGACGGTGCCCGGCAGGGCGGCGGCCGGGTCATAGCGGGACCACGCCTCGCTGGCCGCGCCGGGGGAGAGGAGCGCCGCCGTGTCCGCGTCCGAGAAGCGGGGGTCGGTGACGGTGCGATCCCGGATCCCATGGGCGAGGCGAGACGCCTCGATCAGGGGATGGAGGTGATCGACGGCGCCCCAGACGGCGCCCGGGTCGACCCCGGCGAGCATGTTGAGGGCCATGAGGGTGGTGATGCCCTGGGAATTCGGCGGCATGGTGGCGACCGTCGCGTCCCGGTAACGGGTACTGACCGGAGCGACCCACTCGCCCCGGTGGCCGGCGAGGTCCAGCATCGAGAGGCGCCCCCCGAGCCGGGCGGCCGTGGCCGCGATCTGCCCGGCGATTCGCCCCGCGTAGAAGGCGTCTCGTCCCTCGTCGGCGATCAGGCGCAGCGAGCGAGCCAGGGCGGGGAGACGGA
>JBBJOE010000298.1:0-4076 GCA_037721765.1 Thermomicrobiales bacterium | reverse complement strand
GCACCACCGCCGCCGCCCCGGGCGGCCCCTTCGAGACTTTCAAATCCACCCGCGACTTCGACGGCACCGAGGGCCGCAAGGCCCACGACTACCCGTTGAAGGGCGCCGCCGACTGAGACGGTAGGCGTAAGGCGTACGGGGACTGGGGGCGGGCAACGAGGGGTTTTTGGTGATGCGAGGCCCAGCTGCCGCGTCGTACCGCGTTCATGGCCCCACCCCGTGGAAGCCAGAGGTTTTTCCGGGCATCGACGGATGCCCCGAGTTCCACCATCGATCGAATCCATGGCAATGCCCCTGCGAGGGACCTTTCGTCATCACGCGGGAACACCACGACCCGACCGTCCCGGGCCCCGAACATCACGAGGAGAGTTACCCATGACCACCCGCAAGCCCCCCATGAAGGCCAGCGAAGAATCCACCAAGGCCCAACTCGCCCTCGCCTCCGCCCAGGGTGCCGCCTACGCCGCCGCCCTCGCTGCCATGGACGAGGAATCCGGCGCCAAGTCCAAGCGCGCCGGGGACTACGAGGTCGCCGTGGTCATCGAGGAGGCCGAGGGCATGTGGATGCCCGGCGACGACGGCACCCTCGCCTGGCAGGAGCCCAACGAGGAGAACGCCCACGTCGAGGTCGCCGTCCGCGACGCCGCCGACGGCCGCTTCATCCCCGCCCTCGACGTCACCGTCACCCTCACCGCCCCCGACGGTTCAGAAGTCGGCACCCACCCCCAAACGTTCATGTGGCACCCCTGGCTCTATCACTACGGCCGCAACTGGACCGTCCCCGGCCCCGGCGACTACGGCGTCCACGTCCACATCGCCGCCCCCACCTTCATGCGCCACGACCACGAGAACGGCAACCGCTTCGCCGCCGACATCGAGGTCGACTTCACCGTCGGCGTCGAACCCGACCAGAAGCTCGTCGAGCGCGAGGGGTAACCGCGACCACGCCGAGGGACCCGCCCGCATGTCCCGGGTCGGGTCCGCTCTCTCTATTGATGATCACCTGATGATCACCGCGATTCGCCGAGCGCCCGGCGGTCACACCCGCCATGACCCCGCGCGGGCTACCCCAACCAGCTCGCCGGCTCGTACAGCGCCGACCTTAATCCCGCCCACAGCGCCCGGTACTGCTCCCAGGGCGCCTCCCCGTGGACCACGATGCTCAACGCCCCCGTCCGCTCGATTCCCGCCGTCCGCGCCGCCCGATCGCACTGCGGCATGGTGTTGAAGTCCACCTCCAACCGCCACGGCTCGTCCGGCCGGTACGGCGACAACGCCCCGAGCAGCCCCAGCGCCCGCTCCGCCGCCGCCGTGATCTCCGCCCGCGTCACCGCCGGCGGCCGGCAGATCGCCGCGTTCCGCCCCACGGCCCGCTTCACCGCCACCGTCTCGATCTCCGGCCCCAGGAACGTCTTGGCCTCCTCGACCGTCGTCGCGTCCCCCGTCACCATCACCGTCGGGATCCCCAGCGACGCCAGCACCGCCGCGTTGAGACCCGTCTCCCCGTGCGGCCGCCCGTTGATCCGCAGCTCGCCCACCGCGATCCCCGCGATCGTGTGCGGGTGGATCGCCTTGAACGTCTTCGCCATCGCGTGATACCCGACGAACACCGCCGCGTCGAACCGGTCGCTGTCGGCCCCCTCCAATTGGCAGAAGTCCTTCGCGTCCCCGCTCCCCGACACCAACTGCGCCCCCGGGTGCAGGTCCTCGATGAGCAGGTTCCGCATCGGCCCGTGCCCGTCCCCGACCACCACCAGCTCCGCCCCCGCCCGGACCAGCCCCTCGACCGCCGCGTTGGCGTCCCCCATCATCAGGCTCCGCCCCCGCCCATACTCCGGCTGCCCCGCCATCATCATGTCCCCGTGGACCACCCCCGTGATCCCCTCGATATCGACTGAGACATAGACGTTCATCGTTGGCCGCTCCTCTCTGATCCAGGTGGGCTCGGATGTGCCACGAGGCTTGTCACACGGAAGGCAGGGTAACGCCCACGGCTGTACCTCGCTTCCACCGCTTGCCGAGTGAGGGAGATAACATCGGTGATATACTCGGTCCATGAGGGTCCAGTTTTGTCCCGAGGCAGCGGCTGAACTGGCTGCATTGGACCAGCGCGAGCGCATCGCCATGCTCGCGGCCATCGAGAAGCTGCAGGTCCTCGGAGACCAACTACCGGCACCGCACAGTAGCGCGGTGATGGGCGCTTCTGGAACACTCCGTGAACTTCGACCCCGAGCGGGACGTAGCCGCTGGCGGGCCTTTTACCGACGGGTCGGCGACGCCATGGTGATAGGTGCCATCGGGCCGGAAGCGACCGTCAATCGCGCCGGTTTCCACCGTGCCACTAACGCCGCCTTGGACCGACTGGCTTTGAGCGAGATAAGAGGAGACAAACATGACTGATGGCAGAGGAGCGGCCGAGTTGATTGATGCCGACGACGTCCTTGCCGAGCAGCTCACCGACCCACACATTCGGACCGAGTGGGAGCGCCTCGCCCTCGCTCGAGCCGTCGCCCTACGCCTGGTGGTCTACCGTGCCGATCACGGACTGACCCAAACTGCCTTGGGGCGCATTCTCGACATGCCTCAGCCAGCCATCGCCCGGCTCGAGTCTGCCGAGCACGCTCCATCATTTGCGACGCTCGTTCGCCTCTCGGAAGCCCTCGACATCGCGTTCCTGGTCGATATCCGGCCGCGATCCCTGCCCGACGTATCGGCGACCGACCCCGCTAGGATAGCCAAGATCGTCGAGGAAGCCCACACTGACCGGGGTGCCGATATCCTCGTCGTTGCGAGTTAGTTCGTCGTCCTGGATCGGGGCTCCCCGGCGCTGATACGCGAGTAGGAGCGGACGGCACGCGGCGGATTGCGACGTGGACACCGAGGGTCCCCCATCATCAGGCTCCGCCCCCGCCCATACTCCGGCTGCCCCGCCATCATCATGTCCCCGTGGACCACCCCCGTGATCCCCTCGATATCGACCGAGACATAGACGTTCATGCCCGGCAATCCCTCCCGATGACGTCAACGCTTCCGTACGTCCCGTCATACATCCGGAGGACAGGTACTTCTCATGCATCCTCAACCTATGCCCCGAGCCGCCATCGCCCGCCTCGAATCCGCCAAGGACGTCCCGTCCTTCGCCACCCTCGTCCGCCTCTCCGAAGCCCTCGATAGCATATTCATGAAGAACGAGTGGCAAAACCCGCCCGGGTGGCAAACCTGTCGGCTCGACAGGACCGGAGCCCCGCTGCCCGACGACCGCTCGGGATCGACCGTGCTAGTGGATCACATCGTGCATCGTCACTGGGGGGTCTCAGGCCCGGGGGCCGGGCCACACGAGAACGCCATGAACGGGTGAGTGGAGGAGATCGACATGAGCGAGCGAGAGCAAGGGTCCAAGGACCTGACGACCGGCGAGCGGATGAAGACCCTGACCGGCGCGATGGCCGACGCGATGGCGCACCAGGCCGAGGGCGAGCACGAGACCGAGGATGGCACCCGGTACACTGTGGACCTCGCGACCGTGGAGCGGTTGATCGCGGACTGGCCCGACGCCCCGCAACGGGGCGCCCGGCAGATGCTGGAGCAGTACGGGGCGCCGAACGAGGCGACGCCGACGAAGCTGTTCTGGTACCGGAGCGGGCCGTGGAAGCGGATCGTCGTGACCCGGGACGTCGTGACGCACAATTTCCCCGCACCGCACAGCGACTTCCTGACCCAGTACATTGACTACCGGGTGCCGCCGGAGAAGTTCGACGAGATCGCCCGCTTCGATGGCAGTTGCCTCGTGGACCGGACGGCCGGCGAGGCCGGCGCACGGTGCGACTCGGAGGCGGCCAACACGATCACCCTCAACCTGATGCACGATCTCGTCACGGGCACGACGACCGTCGACGAGGCGCGGAAGACCTTCGGGGAGATCATGGTCGCATACACACTCGGCCGTCCTGCCCCGTATGCGGAGGGCTTGCAGTTCGCGGTTCCCGATGGCGGGACCGAGGATGAGGACGAGCGCGTCATAGGGGCGGCGACGCTGGGGCAGCAGACGGTCGGGAAGGTCAAGGACCTGCTGACCA
>JBBJOE010000297.1:0-4085 GCA_037721765.1 Thermomicrobiales bacterium | reverse complement strand
GGCGCCGCTTTCCGCGCCCCGGTCAGGGGACGCACCGTCTCATGGGGACAACCCGGTTGGCAACCGGGCGCGGCAAGCGGCGCCCCTACGAGATTGAATGCCCTTCAACGGTGCGGACGGGGCGCGGTGCCGGCGCGGTGGCGTCGCGGTGGGCAGGTGGCGGCGACGTGAACCGCGATCGGCGGTTGGGAATGACCATCGGCGAGGCGGGCAAAGGGGCCTACCCGGGCCGTCGAGCCATCACCGGGCGCCAGGTGAGCCGCCGTATACTGCCGGGACGGGGGCAGGGGGATCGCCCGGCGCCCGCGAACTGGCTGGAGCGTCGCTCCCGGGAAGGTGAGACGGGCGGGCGATGGGCGGCTACCTGCGGCGAATTCGAGGGTTCCGGCGGGACATCAAACTGTTCCTGCTGATGAACCTGATCGCCTATGTCGGGTTCGGCGTCTTCGCGCTCATCTACAACCTGTACCTCTACGAACTGGGCCTGCGCGAGGACTACATCGGGGCCCTGAACGCGGTCCAGACGCTGGCCACCGCCGCGGCCGCCCTGAGTTTCGGGCCCGTCCTGCGCCGGTTCGGGGCCTGGCGCTGCCTGGTGGGCGGGATCGGCATCTTCCTCGTCGCGGCGTCGGCCCTGGCCCTGGTCACCGCGCCCGGGCCGCTGCTGGTGTTCGCGGCGCTGCTCGGGGTGGCGCTGGCGTTCATGTCCACCGTGACGATGCCGTTCATCATCGAGTGGGGGCGATTGGACCAGCGGGCCGACATCGCCGCCCTGACCTTCTCGTTGATCTCGCTGGCCCTCACCGCCGGGTCGCTGGTGGGGGGCCTGGCGCCGCCCCTGTTGCGGGCGGTCGTCCCCGGCCTGGCCGGGAGCGACGCGGGGACCTACCGGCTGACGTTGCTGGCGGGGATCACCGTCGCCGCGGGCGGCCTCTGGCCGGTCCTGCGGATGAGTGAGGCGTGCCGGACCTCGCTCGGCGAGGTGGGGACGACGACGCGGCGGGAGGAGTCCGGGATCGAACGACGGCAGGCCCGGCGCGACGTGGCGGTGTTCGTGGCGGTCGGCGGGATCATGGCGATCGGGGTGGGGATGGTGGTCCCCTTCTATAACGTCTACCTGACGACGCTCGGGGCAAGCGCCTCCGAGATCGGCTACATCTTCGCCCTCGGCGGCCTCAGCGCGGCCGTGATCGGGCTGATGGCGCCGGCCCTGGCGACCAGGGTCGGCAGCCTGCCGGCCGTCCTGATGGTGCGGTTGTCGATCGTGCCCTGGTACGTGCTGCTGATCATCAACCCGACCATGGCCGGGGCGATCATCGCCCACGTCGTCCGCTCGACCAGCATCAGCATGGCCTGGCCGCTGGATTCGACCTTCATCGCCGAGGTGCTGCCCGCCAAATACCGGTCCAGCGTGTTCGGCCTGCGCAGCGCGGCCTGGAACCTGACCTTCTCGGGAGCCAGCCTGCTGGCGGGTTGGATCATCGTCCGCCAGGGGTACGGCTGGTCCTTCTTGAGCCTGGCCATCTGCTCGACGCTCTCGGTCGCCCTCTTCGTCGGCTACTTCGGCCGCCACCCGGCGGTCAGGGCGGGAACGATCACCAGCGCCCTCGGCAGCCGCGCCCGCGCGAGCCAGGCCACGGACCTCCCGGCTGGGCCGGCCGTCGCTCCCGGGACGGGAACCGCGCCCGGTGTCCCGGCCCAAGAGCCCGATGCGTCTCCGGTCGCCATGACCGGCACCGTCCGCAAGCGAGCCGTGACCGCCGACACCGTAACCCCCGGCGCGGCGGCCGGGGATGCGCCCTCGAATGGAATGCCAGCCGCGGTCGACCTGTCGGCCGGGGCGGCGATCGAGCCCCCCGCCGCCGAGGCCCCGGCGCGGCGCCTGGATCCGATCCGGGCCAGCACCGGGACCCCGGGCAGGGACGAGCCGGGGTAGTAGGGCCCCTCGCCACACCGGGGCGTCTAGTCGCCGGTTCCGACGGATGGCCCCATCTCCGGGGCTGATGGATCGCCTGCCGCGTGATAGGCCTCCGAGTTGGACAAGGGATTTCCGTCGTATCGCGGGCCCGTGTGTTACCGGACCCGGTTGATACGCCGGCCATCGGACCGGTGGGCTCCATCGCGGCCAGGCGCGGCCGTGGCCCGGGAGGACACGAGGTTCTCGCCGACCCGGTGGCGCCCGGCGACTCACGATGCGCCCGGATTCCGTATGTGACCCGTCGCCATGGCACGACGGCTTGGTCCACGGTTCCGCGGGGCAACCAATGCGCGTCGCTAGACTCCAGGCCGGGACAGACACCGGCCCGGCCGACCACCTGATCGCCCCGGCCCTGATGGGTCACGGCGCCATGTTCCCCTCGGGAGTCGTTGCCGGGTCGGGGCGCCGGGTCGTCGCACGGCGACCGCGACCGGCCCCGGCGCGAAGCGAGTTCATGCCGACGGGTGATTTGGGTGGAGATGTGATGGGTTTGGGACCACCTGAAAAGCAGCCCAGCGCCCATCTCTAGCTCCGGAGGTGCTGGCAGTGGCCCCAGGAGCGCGGCGGCGGCGGGCGTTGTCCCGGCCCGGGGATGCGCCGGGGGGGATCGCCCCGGACCGGGCGGCGGCGGTGGACATCGCGGGCGTGTCCGGACACCGTTACCGATCGCTGTGATGGTTTCGATACGCTGTACGTTCATCTATGGCCGAGAATCGCCGTGCCTGCCTATATTGGTGGATGTTGCACGCGGATTGACGTTCTGTCACTATACTCTCCGAGTCGCTATCTGGGGGGGACACCGTGTCAGGACATCAATCATCGACGCGCGGCGGTTGCAGCCGCCGCGCGTTCCTCGGGGCCGGGATCGGCCTGGCCGGCGCGGGGAGCATCGGCCGCGGCGGGGCGAGGGCTCGCCCGGCAGCCTCACCGCTCTCCGCGCGTACGTCTCGCCCGGCGGCCCCGGTCGCCCGGGCGATCGAACTGGCCGCGCTCGAGCGGCGGATGCTGGCCCTACCGCCGCGCGATCGGGTCGCCCAGCTCTTCGTCTTCGAGGCGGAGGGGACCGAGATGACCCCGGCCTACGAGCGGCGCTTACTGGCCACCAAGCCGGGCGGCGTCCTGTTCGTCGGCCCCAACATCGGCACCCCGGACCAGTTGGCCGGGTTCGTCGCCGCCATCCAGGCCACGAACCCGGCGATGCCGCCGCTGGTGACGGTCGACCAGGAGGGCGGCCCGGTGACGCGGGTGCCGGGGGACCCGGTGCCCGGGGCTGCGGTGCTGGGCCGGGAGACGGACCAGGCGGTCGAGGCCGGGAACCGGGTCCGGTCGGTCCTGCTCGACGACTATGGCTTCGACGTCAACTTCGCCCCCGTGGCGGACGTGGCCTACGACGACAGCAGCTCGATGGCGGACCGCGCCTTCGGCTCTGACCCGGAGACCGTGGCCCGCAAGGTCGCGGCGGTGGTCGAGGGGGGCAAGGGCACCAACGTGATCGGGGCGGCCAAGCACTTTCCCGGGCACGGCCGGGCGATCCTGGATTCGCACTACGCCCTGCCCCGGTTGGACGTGTCGTACGCGGAGTGGCTGGAGACCGATGCCCTGCCGTTCAAGGCGGCCATCGCGGCCGGGGTGCCGGCGATCATGCTGGGCCACCTCCAGTTCTCGGACTGGGAGGGTTGGGGAGAAGATGCCGCCTCGTTCTCCCCGGTGGCCGTCCGGGTCCTGCGCCAGGACCTCGGGTTTGGGGGCGTGATCGTCACCGACGACCTGGGGATGGACGCCCTCGCCTCGTGGGACCCGTTCGACGTGGTCGACCGGGCGATCGAGAGCGGCGTCGATGTCCTGCTCTACGCCCAGCCCCCGGCCCCCGACGCCGACCTGATCGGGCACGTCGTGGCCCGGGTCGAGGCGGGCGAGATCTCCGAGGACCGGATCACCGCCAGCCTGCTGCGCCTGGCCGCGATGCGCGCCGGGCGGTAGGCCCGGCGGGGTGCCTCCCGGTACAATCATGCCGGCCATCGCCGTGTTCGGATGGGAAACGTGTTTCGTAGGGGCGCCGCTTGCCGCGCCCTGTCACCTTACGCGTCGTCCAGCATGGACCGTACGT
>JBBJOE010000296.1:0-4089 GCA_037721765.1 Thermomicrobiales bacterium | reverse complement strand
GAACCGGGCCCGGAGCCAGGCGACGACGTGGGCGATCACCGCGTCGCGCTCGGGTTCGTTGAAGATCTCGTGGCGCAGGCCGGGCCAGAGGGTCAGGGTCTTGTCGGTACTGGCGGCGCGCTCCTCGACCAGCCGCGACCCGGCCGGTTCGGTCAGTTTGTCGTCGGCGCCGTGCATCACCAGGAGCGGCAGGCCAAGGTCGCCGAGGCGGCCGACGGCATCGGCGGCGGCGAGGCGCATCTGCATGCCCATCCGGGCCCGCAGATTGCCCTTGTAGGTGAGGGGGTCGAGGCCGAAGAGGCGATCGATCTCCGGATCGCGGCTGAGGATGCCGGGGCCACCCGATGCCACGACCGGGAGCATGGGGGCGAGGCGGGCGATGACCGGGGCCAACCGCAGGACGTAGGCGGGGGTCGAGCCGCCGAACCGGAGGGCCGCACCGCTGAGGACCAATCCCCCCAGGTGTTCCCCGTGGCGGAGCGCGTAGCGGGTGGCGATCAGGCCGCCCATCGAATGGCCCAGCATCACCCGGGGGATCCCCGGTGCGGTGGCCTCGTCGTGCAGGACCAGGGCCTGGACATCCTCGACGAAGTCATCGAAGGCGACCACGTCGGCGCGGCGACCCTCACTCTGGCCATGGCCCCGGTTGTCGATGCCGGCCACGGCGAAACCCGCCGCGTTCAGCCCGGCGATCACGTGGGCATACCGTCCCAGGTGTTCACCGTAGCCATGGACCAAGACGACCCGGGCGGCGGGAGCCGGGACAGGCCATTCCCGGCCGGTGAGCCGGACGCCACGGGCGCCGGTGAGCGCGAAGGACCGAGATTGTGGCATGGCGGACGACGCGTCGATCATCGGGTGCCCTCGCTCGATGGCGCGTCCGGGACGGAATCCCCAGCCCGCGTGCGCCATGCGTCAGGAGGTCTCGCGTTCATCGTCCGGCGCCCCATCATACGCCATCGGGTCGTCCCGATCGGAGATCGCCACCCATGCGGCCGACGCGTCGCGTGGGGTCGCCGCGGGGCGGGATCGCGGCGGGGCAAATGACGCGCGAGCGACCACGAATGTCCACCGATGCCCGACCGGGAACGCGGCGGACGGGACGGGCGCCCCGCCGGGCGATACGGTTAAGGCGTGATCAGCCTCGACGACGCGACGATGACGATGGTGCCGGCCGGGACGGACCTGGCCGGGGGACGAGCGGCGATCGCCGACGCCCCACCGCGACCGGTCCGGGGCCGCCCACGCCTGGCCCTGCTGGCAGATGAGGTGGCTGGCTGCACCCGGTGCGCCCAGGCGGGCTTGCTCGGGGAAGCGCACCCGGTCTGGCGGGGGCGGGGCACGTCGCGGGCCCGGCTCCTGGTGGTCGGGCAGGCACCGGCCGTTAATGGGCACCTGCACGAGAAACCGTTCTCGGGGGCGGCCGGTCGGACGCTGCGGCAGTGGTTCGCCGGGGCGGGATTCCCGGAGGACGCTCTCCACGACGGGTCGCGGGTCTTCCTGACCAGCGTGACCAAGTGCTTCCCCGGCCCCGGACCGGGCGACAAGGGGGACAGGATGCCGTCGCCGGCGGAGGTCGCGCTCTGCCGCCCCTATCTGGACCAGGAGTTCGCGCTGGTCCGGCCCCGGGTCGTGCTGGTGCTGGGGCGCCTGGCGGCGACGGAACTGGCCGGGCGCCGGCCACTGGCCGATCTGGTCGGGCCAGAGCTCACGATCACGCGATCGGGGATGACGTATCCCGCGATCGTGCTGCCACATCCCTCTGGCATCTCCCGCTGGCTGAACCACCCGGAGCACCAGGTGCGGCACCGGCAGGCGTTGGGCGGGCTGGCCGACCGGCGCGAGCGATACGGTCGCTAGGCCCGGGCCGGGATCCAATCGAGCGGACACGACGACACCCCAGCCGAGACCGGGGTGCCGTCGTCGTATGTCTGAACCTGTTGGCGAGGTAGGGCTAGGCGTCCCGGATGTCCGCTAGCAGCAGCAGGCGGCCAGAGGGGCTGAAGAACAGCCGGGCCGGCTCCTTGTCCTCCGGGATGGCGAAGAACAGGTACCCCGACGCGGTGTCACCGACCGCGATGTCATCGTTCTCAAGCTCGGGGTACGTGTTCTGCTCGTCTTCGTCGAGGCTGACGAAGGTAGCCGAGTAGTAGAAGCCGTCTGCCGTCTGGATCCCGACGTTGAACGATGAGAATTCGAAGGCATCATCGTCAGCATCGACATTCTCGATCGTCAGCGCGACGGCGAGGTAGGTCGCGTCTTCTTCCGGTGTGAAGAACTCACCGAAATCCTCGAAAGGGACGATGACTTCTTCGACGGTGATGTTCGCGGCATCGTCCCCGTCGTCGTTGACGAAGAGGACCGTATCGCCGATCACGGGATCGCCGCCCGTCGCGCCGGAATCGTCGGAGTCGTCGTCGGTCACGTCATCGTCGGCGGCGGGCGTCGCGTCGTCGTTCTGGGCCACGAGGCCATGGGCGTCGCGGGCGGCCACCATGGCGGTGGACCCGAGGATCAGGCTCAGCGCCATGACCATGGCCAAGATTCGATTGATCATCCGTTACTCCTCCTCATTGCCGGGGGTCGCACACCTCCCGACCCGATCGGTCACCCGGTTCTCCCGAGCTTGTCCGGGCCCGCAAGGGGCGGACCCACGACACCGTGTGGATGCCGCCGTGGGCCGGGCGGGCCGCGCTCTCCGGTGTGACCGGCCCCGATCGCGCGGTGTCCCCAACATACGCACCCGACGGTCGTGGGTGATATCCGGTTCCGTCGCAGCACGGGTTCACGTCACCCGTGACACGATCGAGAAGCCATCGGAGGACGTGAAAAGCGACACCCCGGCGCTGGGCCAGGGTGTCGCCGCCTGTTCGCTGGGGAATGTGACGCGCTCAGCCAGAGCGCCTCAGGCGAATCGGCTCAGGCGAATCGGCTCAGGCAGAGGGGGCCTCCCGCTCGACGGCCGGGAGATCGGCCAGGAGGAGGAGATGGCCGGAGGGGCTGTAGAACAGCCGGACCGCGTCCTTGTCGTCCGGGATCGCGAAGAAGAGGTACCCCGAGGCGGACCCCCCCGCCGCGACCGGATCATTACCGAGTTGCGGGTAGGTGTTCGCCTCTTCCTCGTCTAGGAAGACGGTGGTGGGAGGGTAGTAGAGCCCGTCCCCGGTCTGGATGCCCGTGTAGAACGTCAAGAACTGAAAGGCGTCATCATCGGCGTCGAGGTTCTCGATCGTTATCCCGATCGCGATGAAGGTCAAGCCTTCCTGCGGGGTGAAGAACTCGGCGAAGTCCGCGTACGGGTTGATCACCTCGTCGACCGTGATGTTCGCCAGGTCATCGCCTTCCTCGCTCACGAAGACGACGGTGTCGCCGATCGCGACATCATCCCGCGGGCTGGGCGTCGCATTTCCGGCCACGGGCGTCGCGGCGTCGCTCTGGGTCATGAGGACGCTGGTATCGCGACTGGCCGTGACCGCGGTGGCCCCAAACACGAGTCCCAGCGCCACCACCAGGGCCATGATCCGGTTCGTCATCCGTCGTTTCTCCTACCGCTACCGGTCAGACAAGACCAGCCAGCGCTCGTTCACCCGTCATGGGCCACCCCGTCCTCTCGTCCTGATCCTCGACGGCCCCATCGAGACCGGCGGGGCCAGTCGCGGCGGCGGGGATGCGAGGACACCCGCGCGCGGACACCGCGCACGGCGACCATCCGTGATTGAGCATATCAGACGCCGATCCCTACCGGGACGGCAAACGCTGCCGGGCCGTCGCCTGACACGAAATCCCGGACGAGACTGGGGTCGGAGGAGGAGTGGTGGGCACGGCATCTCTGTCCTGGCCTGGTCGGGTAGGAAGCGGCCAGCGGGGTCAGACACGACGACGCCGCCATCTGGAAGGGATGACGGCGTCGCGCGGGGGGTGTGGCGGTGGTCGCCCGAGGACGGACCAGTGCGGTCAGATGACCCCGCCAGGGTTTCGCCTGACCCGGCGACAGGGGGAGGTGCTCCCCCGACCCTTACTTGCTCGGGCGGAGCAGGCGACCGAAGAGGCCAAAGAGGAGGAAGGTCGGCGGCCACTGGCCGACGAAGA
>JBBJOE010000295.1:0-4090 GCA_037721765.1 Thermomicrobiales bacterium | reverse complement strand
GGGCCGAAGACGATGCTCGGCTGCCCCTCCGCCGACCAGTAGTTGGCGTCGCAGACGAAGGGGGCCACTCCCCGGGCGGGGTCGGCTTCGCCGATCGCCGCCATCGCCGCCGCGATGGTCTCCACGCCCGGGTGGTCGAACGGCAGGTTGACCGGTTCCTTGAGCGGGTGCCCGAACGGGATGTCCAGGGTCGGCGGGTGGTCCCGGAGCCAGGAGTCGGCGACGGTGACCCGGTCGTAGGCGGCCCGGATTTCGGCGATCGCCTCGGCCGCGGGCACGTCGGGGTAGAACAGGGCCGAGCCGGTCGCCTCGCAAGCGTCGGGCACCGCCGTGTCCGGGATCGGGGCGGGGGGCGGCCCGGCGTGGATGGTGTTGAGGTTGACGAACATCCCGCCGGGCGGGACGCCGGGATGGGTGCGCCAGAGGAGCCAATCCCGTTCTAGCCCGAGCGTCGCCAGGTGGTACTTGAGCATGTTGTCGATCGCGCTGACGCCCGGTCGCTCGATGCCGTGGGGGAGAGCCTGGGCGACGAGGTGGCGATTGGCGATATGGGTCGACCTGCCGGGTACCGTCAGGCGGAAGTAGACCTCGCCCTTGATCGCTGGGTAGATCGCGAAATCGGTCGGTTCCGGGAAGATCGCCAGGTCGGCCCGGTAGCCACGTCGCAAGACGGCGTTGCAACCCATGTCCCGACGTCCGGATTCTTCGCCGCAGGTCTGGACCAGTGTCAGGTCGCCCCGCAGCCGAACGCCCGCGTCGGCCAGGACCCGGGCTGCCATCACCTGGGCGGCGATGGCCCCCTTCATGTCCGACGCTCCCCGGCCCCAGAGCATGCCGTCCCGGACCTCGCCGCTGAACGGACCGGTGCCAGACCAGGCGGCGGCCTGCTCCGCCGAGACGGGGACGACATCGGTGTGGGCCGCCCAGATCAGGGACCGCCCGCCGCCCGTGCCTAGCCGGGTGGCGACGACGTTCGGCCGCGGCCCCGCCTCGTCTTCGGTCCACATATCGACCCGGTCGAAGATGCCCCATCCCCCGAGCCGGTCGGCGAGCCACCGCTGGGCGGGTGCCTCGGCTTCCGGGCTCGGCCCGAGATCGGGATTCACCGACGGCTGCCGGATGAGGTCGGCGGCGAAGGCGACGATCTCCTCGCGCCGGGCGTCGATCGCCGCGTCGATCCGGCCGATCAGGTCAAGCGCGATGGTCACGGCGACTCCCCCCAACGTGGCTCCGGACTAGCGACTCCGTCTTGGCGCATCGTATGCGGCCATCGTCGCCCGTGGAAGGTGCCCCTCGCCGCTCTGGCCGAGCAACACGGGTGGCCACGGCCCCGCTCATCAGTCCTCCGCGGCGACCGGGGCATCATCGACTTGCTCGACCACGGCGATCAGGTCCAGCCTCGGCCGCGCCAGGACCACGAACGACGGCAATCCCAGGCGGCGCCAGAGCGCGGCCACGGACTGGCGGGTCTTCGCCGCGACATAGAGGCTGATGACCGTTCCGTGGGCGACGACGATGACCGTCCGGTCCGGTCGCTCGGCCACGATGCCGTCCACGGCCCGGACGAAGCGCGATGTGGCCCCGTTTGCCGTCTCCCGGCCGAACACCAGCGCGTCCGGTTCCGAGAAGAAGCGGTCGATCGCCGCCTGCCAGGCCCGGTCCCCGAGGAAGGGAACGCCCGATCGGTCGTGCTCGTGGAGATCGGGCCGGGTCTCGACGGGCAGGTCCAGGATGTCCCCGACCAGGTGAGCGGTCTCGCGTGCCTTGGGTTCTTCGCTGGCGACGAGGGCCGCTCCGGTCGCATAGGGAGCCAGCGACCGGGCCAGTCCCCGGCACTGGTCCCGACCCTCGTCGGAGAGAGACCAGGCGGCGGCGGGCACGATCGGGTCGATGGCGGGGAGGGCGTGCTTGACCAGGATCAGGCGATCGCCGGATACGGATGGCTCGGTCATCGTCGCCGCCTGGCGAGGATCACGGCCGCGTCGTCGCGGACCCGGACCTCCTCGGCGGCGAAGCCCGGGTGACAGAGCCAGGCGTCCCGGACCGGGTCGGGCTGGCCCCGCCACTCGGGCGGCCAGCGATCGACCGGCGTCAGGTCGTCCAGGACCACCGTGCCACCCGGGGCCAGGGCGGGCAGGAACGTGTCCGGCGGCTCCGCCTTGGCAGGAGCGTCGATGAACAGCACGGCAAAGTGACCGTGGTCCAGGATGGCCCGCCAGTCGCCAGCGAGGACATCGACCGCCGTCTCGGCCGCGAACAGGTCCCGTACCGCCGCCGCCCGGGCCGGGTCCGATTCGACGGTCACCAATCGCTGCCCCGGCCGGAGTCCCGAGGCGAGCCAGGCGGTGCCGACCCCGAGGCCGCTCCCGATCTCACCGATCGTCCCAACTCCGTCCGTCGCCGCGAGGCGCGATAAAAGGCGGCCGACCTCGTCCAGGCACGAGGAGGTGAACCTGAGCCGACGCGCCGACGACTGCGCCCGAGCCACCAGCGCAGGAATATCGTCGGTCGAGACGTGCGCCTCCAACCGCCCGTTTCCGTCGGCGGGTGACTCCGGTGGTGGAAAGGTGGATGGCGATCGCTCGTCCATGTCCAGTGCCCTTGGTCGGCGCCCGTATCGGGTCCGGATCATCCCATGCCGGGTGCCGGGGCGCAACGCCGGCGCTTCCACTACGGGCACCCCGTAGACTGGGACGTGAACGGCGGGTGGCGAGTCGAGGTGGGGGACGACGATGTGTGTAGGTGAGTGGGGCGGGGGAGCGGGCAGCGGACGGGGGGCTGACGCGACCCAGACAGGGGAACCCTCCGTTTCCGGATTAACCCACTTCGACGCCGAGGGGCGGGCCAGGATGGTCGATGTCGGGGACAAGGCGGTGACCCGGCGGGTCGGGGTGGCCTCCGGGCGAGTCCGGATGCGGCCCGAGACCCTGGCGACGATCCGAGAGGGGCGGGCGGCCAAGGGCGATGTCCTCGGCGTGGCCCGGGTGGCGGGGATCATGGCCGCCAAGCGGACATCGGACCTCATCCCGATGTGTCACCCGCTGATGCTGACCCAGGTCGAGGTCACGTTCGAGACCGGGCTCGGGCCGGACCTGCTCGGGATCACCGCCCGGGTCGAGACCCGGGGCCAGACCGGGGTGGAGATGGAGGCTCTCACCGCAGTCTCGGTCGCCGCCCTGACGGTCTACGACATGGTCAAGGCGATCGACCGGGGCATGACCATCGAGGCGCTCGGGTTAGAGTCCAAGTCGGGGGGAGCCTCGGGGGATTGGGTGCGGGACAGCACGTTGTAACCGCCGCGGGGTGGCGCGGCACATCGGACCGGTCAAGGGTCCCGGCCCGCCACACCGATGAACAACGACACCCGGTATTGGATCGTCTGAGCGTCCCACCGCCTGCCTCGCTCGCCGAAATAGAAGCCGAGCAGGTGGCGAGCTTCGGCGATCGAGTCGAAGCGAAACGTGGTCTCGATGATCTCCTCGCGGAAGCCGTTGGCGGTCCACCAAGCCCGGGTCCGGCTCGTCTCGACCGGGTCGTCGTCGAGGGCGCTGAAGGCGTCGTGGCCGGCGTTGTCGGCGACGACCAGCGGGCCGCCGGGGCGGACGACGCGGTGCCATTCGGCAAGGCCGGAGTCGCCGTAGCCGATGTCGGGGAAGAAGTAGGCCCAGGTCGCGTAGGCGGCGTCGAGGGAATGGTCGCGGAAGGGGAGCGTCTGGGCGGCCCCCCGGACCCATGGCAGGTCGCGGCGCCGGTCGATCATCCCGGCGGCCGGCTCGATGGCGACGACGCGGCGGTCTGGCCGCGTCAGGCGAGCGGCCGTGAACCCGTCGCCCGCCCCGGTATCCAGGACGACCCCGCCCGGCAGCAGGGCATCGAGCGCCGCCAGCACGAGTCCGTCCCGGTCCATCGTCCGTCGCTCGATCTCGAACGTCCCCGCGTCGGTCGCCCCGTAGAAGGGGATCACCCGTCCGAATCGCTCCATGGTGACTGCCCTCCGGACGGGGAGCGTACACCGTCTGCCGGGAGCCGGTCGATCCCGGCGGGGCGTTGCCCGGCGGGGCGTTGCCCGGCGGGGCGTTGCCCGGCGGGG
>JBBJOE010000294.1:0-4098 GCA_037721765.1 Thermomicrobiales bacterium | reverse complement strand
ATGCCGACGCGGGTGATCACGGTTCCCTACCGGTACGACGAGCGGGAAGAGGGCCTCGGGGCCGGGCCGGCGGCGTTGCTGCGGGCCGGGCTCGTCGAGCGGCTGACGACGGCGGGCGTCGAGGTCGCGGGCACGGTCGAGGTGACCTTGCCGGACGAGGAGCGGGAGGCGGGCCGGACGGCCGTCAACATCGGCCTCCTCGGCGCCCACACGGCGCGGGCGATCGGTGACGCGCTGGGCGCGGGCGAGTCGGCCCTGGTCCTGGCCGGGGACGACACGGCGACGATCGGGGTCCTGGCCGGGCTGCAACGCGCCCACGGGGCCGGAGCGTCGGTCGGCGTTGTCTGGTTCGACGCCCACGGCGACTTCAACACCCCGGAGACCTCCTACAGCGGCATCCTGGCCGGGATGCCGGTGGCGATCCTGGCCGGGCTGGCCGGGCCGCTCTGGCGGGGCGCGGCCGGTCTCGCCGCCCCGATGCCGACGGACCGCATCGTCCTGGCCGGGGCGCGCGAGTTGGACCAGAAAGAAGAGACCCTGCTGCGCTCGACCGATGTCCGGATCGTGACCACCGAGGAGGTCCGCGCCGGGGACCCGTTGTCGCTCGCCGTGAGTCGCCTCGCCGGGGCGGTGGAACGGCTCTGGGTCCACATCGACCTCGATGTCCTCGACCCGCGCCACGTCCCCAGCGCCTCCACGCCCGCGCCGAAGGGGCTGGAGATCGACGAATTGGCGGGTGGCCTGCGGGCGACCTTGGCCACCGGGAAGGTCGCGGTGGTCTCCGTGGCCGGATTGAACCCCGGCGGCGGCGAACGGGGCAAGCGGTCGATCGCCACGACCGTGGCCCTGCTGGAGCGTGCCCTGCCGGGGTGGGCGGTGGCCTGAGCGGCGGCTGGTCGTCAGACCGTGGGGGTGACCGCTAGGACGACGGAGATGGATCGGGAGACGGTGAGCGACTCGTCCCGTCGAACCGGGCCCCGGCCCGCGACCGGAGTGATGCCACCGCTGACCGACGCGACCCTACGCGGGCTCGGTAGGGTCTCCGGGAACCTCGGCTTTCGCGTCCGCGGCGTTCACCGCGTCGGGGAGTGCGGCGACCGAGCGGGCCATCCATTCCCGGTGGGCCGCTTCCCACTCCGGCCGGAGCAGATCGAAGTACAGCGTGTCCCGGAACGTTCCGTGTGCGGGGTCGGACCAGCGCGTCCGGCCGGCCGGGCGATAGCCCTGCCTGATGACGGCTGCGGCCGAGCGCGTGTTCGGCTCCCAGACAGTGGCGTGGATCGCGTGCAGGTGGAGCCGGTCGAAGGCGTACGAGAGCAGCAGGTGCTTGGCTTCCGCACCGTAGCCCTGTCCCCGTCTGGTGGCAGGATAGATGCTGATGCCGGTCTCGGCCGTGCGGTTGACCCAATCGATGTTCCGCAGCGTGGCGACGCCGATCAGGTGACCCGGCTCGGCCGCGTCGATGAGACAGACCGCGAGGCTGATGTCAGGCGGGGGGGACGCGGCGTCGAGGCTGGCGATCCACCGCTCGAAGGCGAGTGGGCTGACTGGTACCCGGCCGCCCATCACCGTCTCGGTCTCGGCGGTGACGAACGATGCCAGGGCGTTCGCGTCCTCGCGGTCGAGCGGCCGTAGGCAGAGGCGGGCGCCGCTGACGATCGCGTTAGCCATCGCCCCGCACCTCGCTCGTGGACCGGTCCTCGCCCCCCGGGATCATCCACGGCTTGCCCACGGCCTCGAAGCGCAGGAGGTCCACGCGGCCGCCCGGCCGGTCGACGTGTTCCCGCAGCCGGACGGCCAGCGTCATGCCGGTCGATCCGGCCGCCGCGATGCCTGACCCGTCGTCGGAGGGTAGCCACATCCCGACTGTCATCAGGCCTAGCTCGTCGCGCATCCAGCGGACCATGACCGGGATCAAGTCCGTCCGGATGGCATCGCCCTCATCGGCGGCCACGACCGGGCCGATGGTCAGGCGGCAGGTCCCCACCCGACCGGCCAGTCCGGTCAGGCGGAAGGCGCCGAGGACGACCCCGTCGGCCCGACGACAGACCAGCAGGTCGAGCGGGTCCTGGTGGCCCCACGGGGCGGCGTTGGCATCCCGCAGGGTCGTCTCGGCCCGCTCGCGTGAGAGGGGGAAAGGGAGGGGGAGCCAGGCCGAGGCCGACTCCGCGTCGTCCGCCCCGCCCGGCCGGACGACGAATCGCGCCGTGGAGAGATACGATGCTTCCATACGGCGACTCTCACACTCCGCCCGGGTGGCGATCAACGACGATGGGTCACCCGGTGGCCCGCCTGTCGGGTTGGCGGCCCGAGCGGACTGGCTCCACCCTGATCGCGATCGCCCCATGACCATCACTGGCTCTGAGTTGGGCGGTCCACGTCCCCCGTGCCGGTGACGGGCACCGTTGCCCTGTGCGGGAACGGCAGTCTCGCGCCGAATGGCATCATCGCACGACCCGGCGGCACGGTGCGGCGTCGGATCGCCCAGCGACGGCGCGAGGTCGTACACTCCCGATCAGGAGACGACGCCCCGACCGGGGAAGAGGACGGGATCCGCGTGGCGAAGGGCTGGGACGGGGGACGGGCATGGTGAGCGGACTGGTGACGGAGGCGGCGCCCGTCTTGATCCCCGCGCCCCATGTCGCGGGAACGGGAGATGGCACCGGGCCGTGGCGGACCCCCGGGGCGGTCGCGCTGGTGGCCTGCTACGAGTTGGGGCACCAGCCGTTGAGCCTCGCCTGGCCGCTGGCGGCCCTGCGGCGGGCGGGGTTCGACCCGGTCGCGGTCGATACCGCCGTCGAGGACCTGGCGGACGAGACGATCCTGGCGGCGCGGTTCGTCGGCATCGCCGTGCCGATGCACACCGCGCTTCGCCTCGGCATCCGGGTCGCCCGCCGGGTGCGCCGCCTGAACCCCGACGCCCACGTCTGCTTCTACGGCCTCTACGCCACCCTGAACGCCGGACATCTCCTGGCCGGGGCCGGTGACACCGTCATCAGCGGCGAGGTCGAGAGACCCCTGGTGGCCCTGGTCGAGGCACTGGAGACCGGGCGCGAGCCATCGTCGGTCGCCGGGATCGGGACCGTCGATCGCCCCGCCCCGCCGGTGATCGAACGGGTCTCGCCCGGGCTGCCGGACCGCCGGGGCCTGCCGCCGGTCCGGTCCTACGCCGGGCTGGAGTTGGCCGAACGGGGCACGATCGTGCCGGCCGGGTCGGTCGAGGCGACGCGGGGCTGCCACCACACCTGCCTCCACTGCCCGATCACCCCGATCTATGGGGGCAAGATCACCGTGGTGCCGCGCGAGGTCGTGCTGGCCGACGCCAGGGCGCAGGTCGCGGCGGGAGCCCGGCACCTGACCTTCGGCGACCCGGACTTCTTCAACGCCCCCGGCCACGGCCTCCGCATCTGCCGGGAACTGCGGACCGAGTTCCCCTGGCTGTCCTTCGACGTGACGATCAAGGTCGAGCACCTGATCCAGCACGTTCGCTACCTGCCAGAGTTGGCCGCCCTGGGCTGCGCCTTCATCGTCTCGGCCGTGGAGTCGATTAACGACGAGGTCCTGACCCGCCTCGACAAGGGCCACACCGGCACCGACGTGGTGCTGGCCCTGCGGAACCTGGACGGGGCCGGGCTCTCGATGCGCCCCTCCCTGCTGCCCTTCACCCCCTGGGAGACTCTGGACAGTTACCGGGACCTGCTCCGCTTCATCGTCGAGGAGGGCCTGGTCAGCCAGGTCGACCCGATCATGCTGGCGATCCGCCTCCTGGTCCCACCGGGCTCCGCACTGCTCGATGAGCCCGGCGCCAAAGGATGGGTCGGGGATCTGGACGCCGACGCCTTCACCCACCGCTGGAACCATCCGGACCCCCGGATGGACCGGCTCTGGGAGCGCGTCTCGGCCATCGTCGAGCGGGACGCCGCCGCCGGCACGGCTGTCGAGGAGACGTTCACCCACATCTGGGCCGCCAGCCACGAGGTCGCGGGTGACCCGGTAGCAGAGACGCCGCGGGCCCGCGCCAACCGCCGCCCCTCCCCCCGCCTGACCGAGCAATGGTTCTGCTGAGCGGAACCGACCGCGAGCCAGTTTGGCTCGCAC
>JBBJOE010000293.1:0-4134 GCA_037721765.1 Thermomicrobiales bacterium | reverse complement strand
CCCCTACGGCCCGACGGCCGTGATGGCCTACCTGTTCGACGGGGCCAGCCCGACCTTGATGGACTCCGGCGGTGCCAGGCACCCCTCGGCCGAGATCGGGGACACGCTGCGGGAGCGGGGGATCGATCTCGACGCGATCGGGACGCTCCTCCACACCCACGGCCACTGGGACCACTCGGGCGGCACGGCCGAGATCGTGGCGGCGAGCGGGTGCGAGGTCGTCATCCACCGCGCCGGTGTCCCACTCCTGCGGGACGTCTCCGCCCACCTTGACGGCTACGCCACCGTCGCGGCCCGGTCCCTGGGGGAAGACGAGGTCCTTGCCGGCCAGCGGGCGACCTTCGGCCAGCTCTGGGGCGGCCCGGCCGAGCCGGACCGGCTCCTCGGGGACGGCGACGAGATCGACCTCGGCGACGGGGTCTCCCTGACCGTCCTCGCTACCCCGGGCCACTCGGACGACCACGTCGCTTACTGGTGGGAGCGGGAGGGCATCCTGATCGCGGGCGACGCGGCCCAGGGGACGGGCTCGCGCCCGGGCAGCGGTCCCCTCTATTTCTCCTCCGTCCGGGACGCCCGGGCCAGTCTCGCTCACCTGGCGGCGATCCCCTTCGGCACCCTCCACGTCTCCCACCCCTTTGGCCGCCTCGGACGCGACGAGCGGGCGACGGCATTCGAGGCCGCCGACGGCCAAGCCTTCCTCGCCGAGAGCCTGGCGACCCTCGACCTGATCGAGGACGCCTTCACGGCGGCCCTCGCCGCCCGGCCGGGGGAGTCGTTCCCAGTGGTGGCCCGGGAGGCCGCCGGCCGCCTGGTCGCGGGGGATCGCTGGCCGCTCCGGCCGGACCCCACGACGGGCGTACCGCCCAACCTGGCGCCGACCCTGCACACCCTCTGGCGGGAACATGGCGCCGGAACCCCGGCGCACGGTGCCTGACGGGTGGACGGCGTGTCATCCACCGACGGTCATTCCAGGCCACACCTCGTCCATCTCAGCGAGGACCCATCGATCACCCGGTTCGTGCCTCGCCCCGCCACCGCCCTGCCTGCCGAACCACCCGTCGTCTGGGCCATCGACGAGGCTCGCGCGCCCCACTATTGGTTTCCCCGCGATTGCCCGCGGATCGTCTTCTTGGCCAATGGGGAAACGACCGCCGCCGATGTCGCCCGGTTCCTCGGTCTCGGTTCGGCGAAGAAGGTGATCGCCATCGAGTCGGCCTGGCTCGGCCGCATCCTCGCCACGAGCCTCTACTCCTACGCCATAACCCCGGAAACGGTCACCCTCCTCGATGACCAAGCGGGGTATTTCGTCTCGACCGAGCCCATCGAGCCGGTGGCGGTCGTGCCGGTCGGCGATCTCCTGGAGCGCATCGTTGGTCAGGGCATCGAAGTGCGCCTGACCCCCAGACTCTGGCCCCTCCGGGACGCCCTCGTCGCCTCCACGATGGAGTTCTCGATGATCAGGCTCCGTAACGCGACCACCGGGTGATCCCCCGGACACCGGCCTCGACGGCCAGGACCGGTGGTCAGCGTTCTCCGGAATCACACGGGCCGGTCCAGGGGACGAATCCGAGCGAGTCGTACAGAGACCACGCCGCGGTGTTCGCCGGTTCGACGCTGAGGGCGACGGCTGGCTCACCGGCCGCTCGCGATTCGGTGAGGCACCGGGCCAGCATCGCCCGCGCCAGACCCCGGCGGCGGTGGGTCCGGGCGGTGAAGACCTCGATGATGAACGGGCACGGAGGGACCGGTTCCCACGCGGCCCGGCGCACGGTCAGGAGCGCCCCGGCGATGATCCCGACGTCGATGACGACGGGCGACGCGGCGAGCCAGAGCGGGCCGTACCTGCCCCCGAGGGACGCGGCGAGGGCGGCGACCGCCGTTTCCCGGGAGTCGCACGCCACGCCGGGGTCATACGCGGAGAAATACAACGCCCCGAGCGCATCGATGTCCGCCCGGTCGCACGGCCGGAACATGAACCCGGCGGCGGAGGGGTCCCGGGCACGGCGTCGTCCCGTTGACGGGTCGGCGCGATCAGCGTGATCCCCACTCGCTCCCTCCCGTCGCGGGCCGCACCACGCTGGCCCGGCGTCATGGCGGTCCCGTCAAGGCCCCCGAACCGGTGTACGGTCGCACTCGACTATACTTGGCAATCACCGTCCTCGCCCGCGCCGCCGGTCCGCCGGGGGGGTCGCCGCCCCGGATCGGGACGGTCTCCGGACGGGTGATCGACCGCCGGGGAGCCCCGGTTCCGGAGGAGGCCTGCCCGTGGACGATTCGCCACGCGACGACGACCGCGACGATGATCGCGACGATGGCCCGTCCGGCGACGGGGCCGACACCACCGGGGATCACTATCCGGCCGGGGTGGATGCGGACGCCACCCAGGCCATCCGCGAGGACGGCCCGCGCGGCGCGAACTTCGACCCCTCCCCCTATTTCCGCCAGTTACGGGGACGGGGCGGCAGCGGGCCGCAGGATTACCTCGACGTGAAGTGGCGCCTGCTCTGGCTACGCCGCGAGCATCCCGACGCCCACATCGTCACCGAGCACGTCCGCATCGACGAGACCAGCGCTATCTTCAAGGCCACCGTCGACCTCCCCTCCGGCGGCCGGGCGACCGGCTACGGTAGCGAGACGGCGGGCGACTTCGGGGACTTCATCGAGAAGGCGGAGACCAAGGCGATCGGCCGGGCGCTGAATGCCCTCGGCTACGGCGCCCAGTTCGCCGAGGGCGAGGAAGACCCGTCCGCCGACGGGCGCTCGCCGGGTCCCGCGCCGGGCTCCGGCCGGGCGCGTCCGACCGTCAGCGCGTTGACTTCCCCTGCGGCGTCCCGGGGCGGACCATCCCGGGGGACGGGCGCCACACCGCAAGCGACTGCCCGGGGTGGCACCGGACGATCCTCCACCCAAGCCGTGCGCCGGCAGGCCGACGTGCCCCCGGTCGAGACGACGGCGACATCGCCCTCCCCCCGCGAGCCGGTCCCGATCGACCGGCAGTCGCCGGCGGCCGTCGCGGAGCCCACGGAGCACGGCGCGGCACCGGATCCATCGCCATCCGACGCCCCCGATGCCGTCGTGTCCGCCGTGACCATGGATCGGCCGGTACGGGAGTCGGGGGCCGATGTCACCGTGCCGTCCGCGGAGCCGGGGGACGGGCCGGAAGTCGCTGGGACGACCGGCCCCGGCGCCCGGCCCGCCCCGGCCAGCGGTGCCGGGGGAGGGGAGGGGGTCAAGGCCGCCGAACCGTCTGGTGATGTCGATATGGCCGACTATTCCCATACCGCGTTCTGGAAGTGGGCCCGTGAGCAGGGGTTCCTGGAGAAGGCCGACGTCGAGCGGAAGATCGGCCGGCCGATGAAGGGACTCATGCCCCGCGAGGTCCGCGAGTTGCTGATCGAGGCCGGCGCCAGTCGCTGACGATCCGCGTCCGGGCGATGCTCTGACCGTGCGCTGCGGCCGGCACGCGCCGCCCGCTCCGGTGGCGGGCGGCGTCAAGCACTGACCGGTGACGGCACGCTCGCGCCTCGCGATGCTCGCCTCGACCAAACGCGCCGAGCCCAGCAGATGCCGGGCGCGACCCGCGCTTCACAACCCCCTACCCCTTCCGGTCAGCCCGGCCGGTCTCGTCATGAGAGCAGGTTCTCGTGCGAGTGTGGCCCCGGGGCCGATCCCGCCAAACTCGGCGGAGGGGTCGAAGCGGCGGGCCCGGGATGTCCTACGCCTCGCTCTCCGCCGTGGTGGTCCCCGACGAGACTGTGACCGGACACTCGGGAACTCGTGGACCGTCTTCCCCCTTCGGCTGGCGGGCGCCGTCGACTGCCTGCACGGGCCGGTCTGGGCGGTGCCGGGCTTGGCGGTGCCGGGCTTGGCGGTGCCGGGCTGGCATCGACATTGCGCCGGGGGACACGTCGGTTTGACGGATGAACCAATTCGACGATCGGTTCACGAGGTCGTTAGTACGATCGGCCGGGCGGTGTCGCTGGCGATTGCGGCCGTGCGGGCGGGAAGGGGCCCGGGCGGGTATCCCGGCCGGGCGGCGTCCCGATCCCAGACGGGACCAAGGGCAGGGATGAGCATATTGCGCCCGTCCGCGCCGCGCCGGATAGTGAAGGTGTCATCGAAACGTCTCGGCGG
>JBBJOE010000292.1:0-4136 GCA_037721765.1 Thermomicrobiales bacterium | reverse complement strand
ACCTCCTCGTCCACCACCCACCGATCGCCCTCCCAAACCAGATACACGACCGCCACCTGGCGCGTCCCGGCCGATGGGTCCCGCGAGACGGTCAGGTCGTGGCTGTGGGAGGAGGGGTTATCGAGGATGACGCTGGTGGCGACGCGCCCATCGGCGAGCATCCGGACCTCGCCGTAGGCGACGATGGCGATGCGGGAGACGACGGGCAGGGCGACGGGCGGGGTGGCGACCAGGCCGGCGAAGGCGCCGGTCGGGCCGTCCGGGAAGGATGCCCGCAGGTTGGCGTCGCTGAACAGGGCCATCCGGCGCAGGGTGTCGCGGGCGTTGGAGCAGGCGATCACCTCCCGCAGCGTGGCCCGGACCTCGCCGGTGGTGCCCGGGTCGGCCGGGGTGCCCTCCGGCAGGGCCGGGGTGGCGCCCGGGACCGGGATCTCGGCCACGGTCGGTGGCCGGGCGGCGCCGGGCGTCGCGGCCATGGCCGTCAAACTCGCCAGGTCGCGCGGCTCGACCACGCACCCGGCCGGGTCCGGGGCGTCGCGCAGGGCGATCGCTCCCTCTTGCATCGCCCGGACGTAGGCGATGGCGTCGCGGGTCTGATCCGGGGTCAGCGTGTCGCCGAAGGCGGGCATCGAGGTGCCCCGGATGCCGTTCTCGACCCAGAACAGCAAGTCCTCGTCGGAGTGGGCCGCGCCGTGGGCGGAGGTGAGGTCGGCGGGCGGGCGGGGCAGGGAGGCCGCGAGGGGGCCGTCCCCGTCGCCGCCCGGCCCATGACAGGCCAGGCAATAGCTCGTGTAGGTCTCCTGACCCCGGGTCACGGCGGCGACATCGAGGGCCAACGGGCTGGTGGCCGCCAGGCGCCCCTCCGAAAGATCGGCCCGGGCCTGGATCGTCACCATCAGGCCGAGGGCCATCGCCGTCGCCCCGAGCGGGACCACCTTGCGGGCCGGCACCGCCCAGCGCCCCTGCGACGCCGCCGCGACCCCGATCACCCCGACCACCACCAGGGCCAGGCCCAGGATGGCCGACGGGCCGAATCGCCAGGCGGGACCCGGGATGTCGAGGTCCGGGGGGATCCGGCCCAACGCCAGCGTGGTCGTCACCGTCCAATCAGGCTGGCCCGGCTGCCGGACCACGGTCTGGACCGTCCAGTCCCCCGGCAGGGCCAGCTCGCTCCCGTGCCATTCGAAGGCGTTGCCGGCCGCCCGGGTCATCTCAACCTGGCTCTGGCCGGTGCCCTGGCCGGGCAGGGTCAGCCGCAGGATCGCCAGGCTCTCGGGCGGCAGGTCGGCTCCGTCCACCTCCAGGCGGAAGTGGTTCAGCCCGCTGGTGCCGGGGGCGATCGCCAGCCGGGCGTCCCGCCCCTCCGCCGCCAGGTCGAGCATCACCTGGTCGTCCTGCCGCTCCAGATCGTCCCGGGCGGGGGCCTGCCCGACCAGGCGGCCGGCGACCAGCAGCACCACGGCGACGATGGCCATCTCGGCCGCCACGGCCGCCCGGAACCGGTTGCTCCAGGGGATGGCCCCCTCCCCGCCGGATCGCCGCAGCCTCCGGGTGATGACGAGCAGGTTGAAGGCCGCCAGGGCCAGCAGCGGGACCGTGAGGAGCAACTTCCAGGTCAAGGCCTCGCCGTAGGCCGTGGCGCGGAGGGCCGAGAGGTTACCGACCTGGAGCCAGGCGGCGTAGAGGCCAGTGATTCCCATCACCCCCCAGGCCGCCAGGGCCACGGCCGAGAAGCGGGGCAGCACCCGGGTCAGGGTCGCCTTTCGGCCCGCCCCGGTCAGGCTCCCCAGGGTGGGGCCCAGCACGACCGTCAGGATCAGCAGCCCCCCAACCCAGAGCGAGGCGCCGTAGAGATGGACCAGGTCACTGGCGATCGCCATCTCCCGCCCGGTGGGGCGGGCCGCCGCGTGGGCGACCAGGCTGAAGGGGAGAGGCAGCGCGACGGTGACCGCCAGGGTCAAGATCGTCAGGAACCGTCCCCGCCTCCAGGGCCGCCACCAGGCGCAGTTGGCCAGCAGGAGCCCATAGAGGAAGAGGACCGCCATCCGGAACAGCCAGAGATCACCGTACCGGGTGTCGCGCAGGGTGGATTCGACCGCGGCCAAGGGCCGGTCCGGATCGGTCCCCAGGGCCTGAACGACCAGGGCCGCCACGTTGCCGAGGATCGCCAGGGCGAAGGCGGCCAGACCGTAGCGCCGCATCCGGGCGACCATGGCCGGTCCGACCTGCCAGACCGGGGCGATCCCCGGCCGCAGCACCAGCAGCCACATCGGCCAGATCGCCAGGGTCGCCGCCAAGCCGAGATAGGCCAGCCACCGCGAGGCCGCCCGAACCCACTCCGGCGGCCCGTCGGTGCCCCCGGCCTGGGGAATCACGATCGACTGGACGCTGGTGTCGTTGCCGTGGGTGAAGGTGATGTAGCCCTCGCCGGTGTGGCCGTCGGCCGTCGAGAGGGTCCGCCATAGCACCGAGAACGTGCCGCGGGGGAGGTCCGGCGGCAACGTCAGGGTCATGCTGAAGTCGTCTGGCCCGGCCACCAGGTCCGTCCCGACCACGGCGGTGCCCGCCTGGTCGTAGAGCGTCGCCTGGCTATACCCCCGCTCCAGCGGTTCGCTGAAGACCATCACCACCCGCGCCGGGCGCTCCGGCAGGATACTGTTGTTGGCCGGTTCGCTCTCGGTCAGGTAGGCGTGCGCCGAGGCGGGAGCGGGGCAGTTCGCCCAGCCGCCCAGCATGAGGAGGACGACCGCCACGACCCCAGCCCCGACCCGCCATCGCGATCGGCACCCGACGCGGCGAGCCGCGGCGCGGACCGGTCGGGGGGTGGGTCGGGGCTGGGGGAGCATTCGTTCCGCCTAGCCCGCCGGAGCGCCGGGCGACGCCTCGGGCGACGCACCGGGGCTCCCGACCGGGGACGTGGCGGGCGAGCTTTCCGGCGATGCGGCCGGCGATGCGGCCGGCGTGCCCGCCGATCCGACGATGAAGGTGAAGGCCCCACCCTCGCCGTGGCCGTCGGCGGCCGACACCGACTCCCACTCGACGGTGTAGATGCCATTCCCGCCGGCGCCGGGCACCAGCGACACCGTGACACGGCGGCGCGACATGTCGTTCAGGTCCACGGTGGTGTCGCCGGCATCGACCTGGTTCCCGTCCGGCCCGATCACCCGGACCCGGTTGCCCTGCGACGCCACTTCTTCCGTGAAGACGATGACCACGACCGGGGGCACTGTCGCGACCGTCGCCCCGGCGGCCGGCTCGCTGACCTCCGGCTCGGCGTGACCGGCGGCGAATCGCACTTGCCAGACAAAGGCTACGAACGCGATCAGGACGACGGTCGCGGCGAGGGCCATCGAAGGCCGCTGTCGCAGGTAGCCAGGGCCGCGCCGGACGAGCGAATAGGGCACGCGTGGTGTCCTTCCCACGAGATGAGACGACGAGGTCAGCCAGGGGAACGGGATCACGGGAGACAAGCCCAGGCCATCCCGCGAGCCCTGTCGCGCCCGGACAGGCATCCGGGGCCACGGCGGGATGAAGCCGGCGCCATGGTCTACCACCGCCCGATCATGCCCGTCAGTCTATCACGCGATCCGTGGCCATCTGACCGTCTTGGGCGGCCAATCACCCGCTACCGGAATGATGTTAGCCATGACTAACATCGAGTATAGTATCAACACCAGACGATATTCACGACGACCCACGACAAGGAGTTCACTATGGTTTCTCGTCCGCGGCTGACACGCCGCACCGCGCTCCGCTGGGGAATGAGCGGCAGTGCCCTCGGCGGCCTCTTCGGCGTCGCTGGCACGGGCCTCCTGGGCCGCCAGGTCGGCACCCCCGACCCGCTCACCGGCACACCCGCCGCTGGCCACGACGGCGGGCACGACACCGCCGGCCATAGCTCGAGCGTCACCGTCGCCGTCCTGGAAAGGCTCCCGTTCGGCGGGTCGCTTCGGATCAGGTTGGGTGACGCTGAGCACCTCATCGGTCCGCCCTTCGCCCCCTCCATCCGCGTCAATGGATCGAGAACGTCATGCGACGGTTCTCCATCGCCTCTGTGATTGATCCGCTCATCCTGGGTCTTGGAGACTGGCCCGTGATCACCTCGATGCGCGTCGGCGCTCGACATCGCAATTCGT
>JBBJOE010000291.1:0-4160 GCA_037721765.1 Thermomicrobiales bacterium | reverse complement strand
TCGCCGTACTCGAAGTCGATCTCGTGCTGGCCGATCGCGACCTCGTGGTGGCTGGCCTCGACCTCGATCCCCATCTCGGCGAGGGCCATCACCATGTCCTTGCGGACGATGCTGGCCAGGTCGGTCGAGAGGTCGAAGTAGCCGCCCCGGTCGTGCGGCAGGGGCGAGATCTCGTTGCCTTCCTTCTTGAAGAGGAAGAACTCCAACTCCGGCCCGACCTTGTAGAGGTAGCCCATCTCGTAGAGGCGCTCGAGCTGGCGCAGCAGCACGCCCCGCGGGTCGCCGGGGAAGGGGTCGCCGTTGGGACTATAAACCCAGCAGATGACCCGGGCGGTCGGGAACTGGTCCCGCTCCCAGGGCACGATCGAGAAGGTCGAGAGGTCCGGGTCGAGGTACATGTCCGACTCGGCGATGCGGGTGAACCCGGCGATCGAGGAGCCGTCGATCCACTGCCCGCCGTCGATGATGTGGCCGAAGACGGTGGCCGGGATCGTGACGCTCTTGACGATCCCCATCACGTCGGTGAACTGCAGGTTGATGAATTTGATCCCGTGCTCTTGGACCTGCTTGAGGATGTCGTCTTTGCTCGGGCTCTTGCCGGTGATCTTCTCGTGCGAGACCGTCGTTGCCATCGTTCCGGTCGCCTCCTCGGTGTCTGGGTACAGGATCGCCCATGACACCCGGCGGTCCAGCCCCGTGTCGCCACGGGCGCCAAGCGGACACCGGCCGGGCATGCCGCACGTCGCGCCGGCCCCACCATGAGGTCGACCTCGTCCGGCTCATGCGATCCTCGTTGCCGGTTAAGGGTACGGATTCACCGCGAGCGTCGTCATCGTGCAGGGTGGACAGCGACACGGTGCGATATTGTGCATATTGCACAGTGCGCCATGAACGACTGGCTTAGGGCCGTGCGGCGCGGCATGGGGTCGAGTCACTACCTTGGATAGGGTCCACATTGAACCTCATCGGATGATATGTCAGACTTATCATAGAGGTTGGGTACTGCGTAGCGGTCCCCAACCTTATTTTTTCGGCAGCACGACGAGGCCCGGTCCGTCGTAGCGACCATCGCGACGTCGAAACTACTGTTCGATGATCTCCCAGTCTTCCCGTGTCGGTTTCCCGAGCACGGCTCGGCCGATCGGAGAGACGACCAGATCGGCCAACTGTGACCCGGCGATATTGCGATGCTTCTCTATCAGCACCAAACGATCGATTCGCCGCTCGATCTTCCTGCCGGACATGAAGCGTGTCCCGTTGATCCGCAGATTCAGCCACGCGATCTCGAGGTCGTGATCGAGTACGCGACTTCGCCGTTCGGCGAGGATGCGACCTCCGTTGGCCATGTCACCGATCTCGAAGCAGAATCGCTCGACGAGGACGTTCAGACTCAATAGGTACGGGTCGAGCGCGTCCGCGCCGAAGCGGGCAACATGCTCTCCCTTCAGAATGGCACAGGCGACCACCTGGTACTCGAGGTCCCGCATCAACGAGTTGAGGCCCTCGTAGAATTGGCGGCGGCGGGTCGGCTCGATCAGCGATTCGAACCCGTTCTTGTTGCGGACGATATCCGCGGTATGGAGGATGATCTCTTCCGTGCCGAAGAACTCGCGCTTGAATCGCTTCATCGACTCCGCGAGCGGACCACCGGCATAGTCCCGATCGACGATGACTCCGCCCAAAACGAAGATGGGGTAGTCAGGGTCGCTGGTGCCCAGATCATGGTTGCCCGACTCATCCAGAAAGAGCAGCTTGCGCGACACGTCCACTCCTCGTTGGTGGATACGGCAAGGTCCCAATCGGGGGCCATCCTCATGCTCCATCGTGATAGACCAGGCTGGCGATGATGCGTTCGTACGATCCGCCGTCGATCTATGACGGCCGGGTCCGCTCGATCCACTCCGTCAGGTCCGAGAGCCGGTGGGCCCAGAAGATGGTCAGCCCGCGCTCCTGGGCCTGCTGCAAGTTGTTGAGATGGAAGACCCCGCTGAGGACCGCGACCGGGACGACGTTGAGGGTGCCGAAGTCGTGGTTCCAGATCGTCGCCTTGACCGCCGCGTCGTTGTTGAGACGTTTGACCGAGTTGGTGGACGAATTCGACACTTTGCACTCGATCGGCATGATGCGCCGGTCCCAGAGGCCCACCGTCAGATCCACCTTCTCTCCCAGGACCACCTCCCGGGTGAAGTGCCCCGGGGCGGGGGCGGCGGCGAAGGTCCGGATCACGTTGCCGGGGATCACGACCTCGGTGAAGCCGGTCACGAGCAACGCCTGACGGACCAATTCCTCCTGACCTTGTTTGCCGAGGGTCCGCCGCCGGGTCGCCACTCGCTGCGACGCGATCAGTGCGGTCGTCGCGACGACGGCAGCATGCGACTCGGCATCGGTGGGGTCACGCTCGGCGACCAGCCAGGGGAACCGTCGTGGGTCGAGGGCGATCCGGATCGTCTCGACGAGCCGGGCGACGATGCTGGGGTGGGCCGCCAGCGACCGGGCCGAGATCGTGGGCGCATCGGCCAACACCTTCAGATCGTCCATCGAGATCGGGGGGCCGGCGAGATAGCGGAGGACTTCCCGCTGGGCCGGATCGACCAGCATGCCGGCCGCGCGCCCGGTTACCGTACGCGCGGCCCCATAAACCCCGCGCACGGCCGAGACGACCCGCGCCACCACCTGGTACTGGGCAAGGTAATCCTCCAGAGGTTCATCGAGCCGCTCCCGGCGAAAGGCATCGATCGCCAGGGCCCGGTCCCGGTCGAAGTCGTCCGCCGTCCACTCGACCCGGGCGACCGGCCCCCTGCCCCGCCCCATCGTCAGGACGCCAGCCGGGTCGCGGAGACGGACGACGGGGCGCCGGGTGCGGGAACGAGGAGACGCTCCATCTCCCGCGGCTCGAATTTGGTCAGCCCACCCGCGTAGGTTCGCCCGTCGCCGACGCGGACGGAACCCGAGAGGTACTCGGCCAGGGCTCGCAGGGCGGCCTCGCCCATCGGCTCACGGGGGTAGAGGCCGTGGGCGATGTTGATGTGGCGGGCCGCCGTGCGGTTGAGGACGAACGCGGGCGGGCGGCGGGCCATGTAGGTCGCCAGGATCGGCGCCGGGGCTCGGAGGCCGACCGCCCACCAGGCCCGCCGGTGCTCGGCGATGAACCCCTTGTCCGCCCCCCGCTCCCTGGCACTCCGTAAGAATCGCTCGACGCGCTCTCGCTCCCCGGCAGCGAGGGTGTCGAGGTCAACGGGTAGGTCGATCACCCGGCGCAGGGCCGAGTCGTCAGCCAGGGTCGTGCCGGCCGCGATCAGCTCTCGCGCCCGGGTAACGGCCGGGAACAGCACCGACGCCGGGAGGTCGTCCCCCCCTTCGGGCTGGACCGCGTCGGTGACCCAGACGCGATTCGCCCCGGTCACCTGACCCCGGTGGACCCGGCAGATCTCCCCCAGCTCGACGAAGCCCTCCCGGCGCTCGGGAACACCCCGGGTCAGGATCGACCATCGTCCGGTCGCCGCCAGGTCCGCCCGCGCGATCGCTCGTTCGGGTTCTCGCCCGCTCAGGGCGGCGGACGTCTCCACCCGGCGCACGCCGACGGTCGCGGGTCGCTCCCCGACCGTGAACCCGGTGATCACCGCGGTCGTCGCCGTGCCGGGGAAGGGGTCGGCCGTGGGCTCGATCACCACCAGCGTCCTCAGGCCCAGGATCTCGAGGAGGAGCGATTGGACGAAGCGACCGTAATTGACGTCGAGCCATTCGGCGGCCGTGATGAGGACGCCGGTATCGCCGGGCCGGGCGGTCTCGGCGATGGCCAGGAAGAAGTGGGCGTGGAGACCCGCGAGTTGACTCGCCCGTAGGCCGTGCCGTCGGGCCGTCGCCGTCAGCCACGCCTTCCATTCGGGACTGATCTGGTGATGCCGGACATACGGCGGGTTGCCCAGGTACAGCGTCCGCCCGTCAATCGGCGGCAGGCACGCCGCCCGGAAGTCGGCCGTGATGACCCGGGCCCGATCGGCCATCCCGGCGGCGGCGAGGTGCCCCCGGGCCAGTAGGGCGGCGAAGGGGTCAAGGTCGATCCCCACCAACTCGGCGGAGGGAAATGCCCGACCAGCGGCGACGAGGAATCGGCCCGAGCCCGTGCCGGGGTCAACCACCCGCGCCGGGGTACCGTGCGT
>JBBJOE010000290.1:0-4174 GCA_037721765.1 Thermomicrobiales bacterium | reverse complement strand
TGGCCACGCGGGCCACCCTCTCCGCGTAGACGTTCGACCGCCCTGATGATCGACCGGTTCGGATCGCATTCACGCTCACACGTACCTCACCCGCCCCCGTACTGCCGGGGCAGGCCCGCACCACCGGCGGTGTCGTCGCCGCCCTCGACATCGCTACCATCCATGATGGCGTCGGCGTTCGGGAAGAGATCCCCGATGCGTTCGGGGGTCCCGGTCCGTTCGAGCCCGCGTCTTCCCATCACGAGGAGGCCACCGATGCACCGTTCTCCGGCCAGACCCCGACCGACCATGACTCGCCTGGTGCTCGGCGCGGTCCTGCTCCTCTCGATGGTCTCGACCCCGGCCCGCCCGGTCTCGGCCCAATCGGACGACGGCCTCGTCGACGACACCACCTACGTCAGTCCCCAGTTCGAGTACGAGGTGACCTGGGACCAGCCCTGGGTGGCCGACGAGGGGGGTACCCGGTCCCGGGCCGACCGCGACGATGTCCTGACCCTGCGCGACGAGGGCTCGGATGTCCCGCTCGTCATCGTGGGCGTCAACACGGACCTCCTGCCCGGGGAGCGCCTGGAATTAATCATCGAGGATCGAACCGCATCTGACCCGGATCTCCGGGTCGCCCTCGATCCGGACAACGGCGACGACTTCGCCGCCGCCCTCCTCGCCTACGCCCCTGACGACGGCGCCACCCTGCACGAGTACGTCGAGGTGAGTGAGGGGGAGGCCGGCGAATGGCTGCTGGTCGTCGACGTGAGGGTCCCGGTCGAGGATCTCGCCGGCGCGTTCGGTTCCTCCTCGAGCGTCGAGATCGACGGCGACGCCATCTTCCAGCGCGACCCGGCGACCCTGCTCGACGCTTCAGCCGGCGACGATTCGCCGGGCACCGGCGAGAGGCGACGGCCCAGCGTCCCCACCGCCGAGCCCGACGAGGAAGCGACCGGGGAATCGGATGACGAGCCGACCGAGGAGCCCACCGATCCGGGGGCCGATGCGCAGGAGGGTGTCGAGGGCGACACCTACACCAGCCCAAACTTCGACTACTCGGTGACGTGGGATGCCGATGTCTGGATGGCCGACGAGACCACGATCGAGAACGGCTTCGATGTCGTCCAGCTTACGGCCCAGGACAGCACCCTATCGCTCACGGCGACCGATGACTTCGGCGGGGACCTCACCGCCTGTCTCGAGGACGTCACGGATTTCCTGGCCGACGGCGACGAGAGCGTCGATCTGGTGATCGACGATATCGACACGTTTGAAGATGAAGACGGCGAGCAGATCGAGGGAGAAGCGGACGATCGCGCCTTCGTCGCCAACGAATACACCGGCACCTTCGACGGCGACGATGTCTCGTTCATCTATTACGTCGAGTGCCGCACCCTGGTCGAGGACGAGGCCGCCCTGATCTTCATCCACTTCATCCTGGACGCGGCAGATTATCCCGACGAGGCCGGGGCCCGTGAGGACCTCGTCTTCATCTTTCCCGATCAGGACGGCACGGCCGCGGACGAGGCCACCGCGACCCCCGAGGAGGACGAGGAGCCCACACCCGAGGACGAGCGGGACCCGACCCCCGAAGACGGGGAGACGCCCGAAACGGTCGACGACACCGCGTTCACGAGTGAGACCTATGGGTTTTCCCTCGCCTGGGACGGCGAGATCTGGTCCGAGGACGACCGTGCGGCCGACGCCGTGTCACTCGGCCACGGCCCGGGTTCCCTCTCCGTCGCGGGGGTAGAGGACTACGACGGCGACGCCCTCACCTGCGTCCAGGGTGAGGTCGATTCCCTCCGCGGCCAACCCGGCGTGGTCCGGATCGAGCCGGAACTGGGCGCCGACGGCCGTCGCGTCTCCGGTGGCGACGCCGAGCGCTTCTTCGCCCTCTACCGGATCACGGCGACCGACGGCACCTTCGACGGTACCAGCGGCGTCCTCCTCTACCAGGAATGCAGGACCCTGGTCGAGAACGACGCGGTCCTGATCATCCAACACCTGGTCTTCGACCCGGACGCCTACGCCGACGAGGCCGTCCTGGCCGACGCCGTGATCGAGACGATCGAGATTCCATAGCGACATCGGTGGGGGAGCCCAGGACGCCAGGACGGGCAACTCTCGGGGCACGGGCGACCAAACCTCCGCCGATTCCTGATCCCCACCGCCCGGAGGACGATTGGGCAGGGCTCCATAGGACCCGGGATGGTGGTCTCTACCCCTTGGTCGCCCCGGCCGTCAGCCCCGAGATGTACTGGTCCACGAAGAACGAGTAGGCGATCGCGACCGGTACCGAGCCAAGGATGCCGGCCGCCATCAGCGAGCCGTAGAACAGCACGTCGGCCCGGATGAGGTCGCTGACCACCCCGACCGGCATCGTCTTCATCGACCCGGTGCTCATGAACACCAGGGCGTAGAGGAACTCGTTCCACCCCAGCGTGAAGCAGAAGATTCCGGCCGAGAGGATCCCCGGCAGGGCCAGTGGCAAGATGATGGTCCACATCGCCCGCAGCCGGGTCGCACCATCGACCATCGCCGCCTGCTCCAACTCGATCGGTATCGTCCGGAAATAGCCCATCAGCAACCAACCGGCGAAGGGGATCAGAAACGTCGGATAGGTGAAGATGAGTGACCAGTACTCCCCGTAGAGTTTGAAGCGAGTCACCACCTGGGCGAGGGGAATGAACAGCAACGTCGGCGGGACGAGATAGGCCAGGAAGATGATGATGCCCATGGTATTGCCGCCCCGGAATCGGAGCCGGCCGAGAGCGTAGCCGATGAGGATGCTACAGACCAACGACAAGATGGTCGCGCCGACCGTGACGACGAAGGTGTTGAAGGTCCAGCGGAGGAAATCCGTCTCCTGGAAGAGAAAGCGGTAGTGGTCGAGCGTGAACCCGTAGAGGAAGAACGGGTTGATCGTGGTGTCGAGCAGGTCCTGGGCAGGCTTCACCGACACGATGAACATCCAGGCGAAGGGGAAGAGCAGGAAGACCGCGTAGAAGGCGAGCGGCAGGTACAACTGGAGCAGGCGGAGGCGAAACGAGTTGCTACCGACCATGATTCAACTCCTCGTGTGCCCGGTGTCCCGCGTCGCGGTCACCGCGTGAACGACCCTCGTGAGATCCGCTCGCGTCAGCCGTTCCCCTAGTCCTCGGCCCGGACGTATCGGAGCAGGACGATCGCGAACACCGCCAGGATCGGGAACATCGACACCGAGACCGCCGCTGCCGTGCCCAGGTCGGAGAAGCCCATCAACTGGTAGGCGTAGGTGCCGAAGACGTGGGTCGAGTTGGCCGGGCCACCCTTGGTGAGGACGTAGACCAACTGAAAGTCGGCAAAGGTCCAGATCACCGAGAACAGCGTCGAGATCAAGACGATGTTCCGGATCACCGGCAGGGTCACATCGCGAAACCGGCGCCAGGCGCTGGCCCCGTCGAGGGCCGCCGCCTCGTGGAGGTCGGGCGGCACCGCCTGGAGACCGGCGAGGATCGAGACGGCGAAGAACGGGACACCACGCCAGACATTGGCCAAGCAGAGCGCGGCCATCGCGTTGTACTGGCTACCGAGGAAATTGATGTTGGAGTCGATCAATCCCCAGTTCTTGAACAGGATCGAGAAGGGACTGAGCACCGAGTCGTAGAGCATCAGCCAAGCGAGACTGCTGATGGCCGTCGGCACGATCCACGGCAGCAGCAGGCCGGCCCGCATGAACCGGCTGAACTGGAAATGATTATTGAGGACGAGGGCCAGGCCCATTCCCAAGACGAGCTTGAACGGGACCGTGAAAAAACTGTAGACGAAGGTGTTGCGGACGGTCCGTTGGAAGATCGTGTCTTGAAACAGGTAACGGAAATTGTCGAACCCGATGAAATCGTAACTCGCAAATCCGACATACTTGTCGGTCATCGAGAGATAGACGCCGAGCCCGAATGGATAGGCCATGAAGAGCGCGAGGATGAAGAGGCCAGGAAACATCAACAGGTAGGCAAGCGGGGCCTCCCGGTCCAAGATGCGGCCCATCCCGGTCGGCTTGGCGCGTTCGGCCGGCCGCGCCGGTGCCTCGACTGGCAGGACACTCATGGCCACCTCGATACGGACCCGGGGCGGGGGGGGGGGGGGGGGGGGCCCCCCCCCCCCCCCCCCCCCCCCCCCCCCCCGCCCCCCCCCCCCCCCCCCGCCC
>JBBJOE010000038.1:0-15208 GCA_037721765.1 Thermomicrobiales bacterium | reverse complement strand
CAGGAGCCAGCCCAACACCTATGGGGCGTCGCAAACCAGAATGGCCCCCGACGTTACCCATGACCGGGCAGGAGGAGCGCATGCCGCGGTTTTCTTTCACCAGCGACCCCCGCGGTGGCACCGACGATGACGGTGACGATCTCTTGGGACGCGTCGATCTCACCGGGATGGAAGGCGGTGATTGGGAGGACCGGAAGCGGGGTCGCAAGCCGGCCCGGCGGGAGACCCGAGGCAAGCGTGGCGAACCCGGGGGGCGGGTCGCGTCCGGCGACTCGATCCCGCGCTCGGAACGGACCTCGTGGCTGAAGAACCGCCGGGCCGATGGGCAGGAGTCGTTCCGATGCCGCCATTGTCGCCAGATGATCGGCCCGACGATCTCCGGCGGCCGGCACCGCAACCATTGCCCCCTCTGCCTCTACAGCCGTCACGTCGACGACCGGCGTCCGGGCGACCGTGCCAGCACCTGTGGCTCCGTGATGGCCCCGGTCGGGTTGCTGACGCGGCGCAACGGCGAGCCGGTCATCCTGCATCGCTGCCTCGGCTGCGGCAGGGAGAAACCGAACCGGATCGCCGCCGACGATAACGACCTGGCCCTGGAGGCGCTCCCCCCACTCGGGACCGATGGCCAGGCCATGGCTGACGCCTTGACCCAGATGGACGCCGGCCCATCGTAGTTTCCGATCCCGTCACGACGGGCGACACGGACGCGGGTACGGGTGGGAATCGAATGCGCCTCTCCTCGCGGTCCCGGACCCCGGCCGGCCAGGTCATCCCGGAGAGGTCGGGACAGCCCGGGCAACGCCGGAGAGGTCCCGGTCCGGCAGGTCGACTCCCAGCCGGTCGCCTCGTCCGTGACCGGACATCCTTCGGGGAGCGGCTTCGGTGGAGACCGGGCGACCCACGTCCTGGCTATCCCCCGGTCCGCTTCCGGGCCCAGCGTTCCAGGCCCATCGCGGCCATCCCAGACGGGCTCGCGGCCTCGATCGTATCCAGGGCATCCCCGACGTTCACGGTTTGCCCATCATTCACGAGGCCATCCCGGACTATGGCCCGGATCGCCGTCGTCAGGTCGCCGCCCTCCGGACCGGCCTCGTGCGCGGCCGCGCCCAGGGCGAGGATCTCGTCCAGGCCGGCCGCCAGGCGATCGAAGTGGCCGGCCACGTCGATGACCTCGCCGAAGTGCGTCAGGTACAGGCGGCCCGGATTCAGCGAGCGCATCCGGGCGATGCTGGAGAACCAGGCTGTCGGGTCAAGGTCCGGCGGGGGCGTCGGCGGGCACACGTACGACGTTCCCGGGACACGGACGCCCCCGACATCGCCGGTGTAGAGGGCACGGTCGGCGGCGTCCCAATAGGCGACGTGGTGACTGGCGTGGCCGGGGGTGAAGATGGCGGTCACCTCCCCGTCCCCGGCTGGGACGCGTTCGCCATCTTCCAACGGCACCACCCGTTCGGCCGGGACCGGCACCACCTCTCCCCACAGGGCGCCCATCCGGTCACCGTAGATGCGGGTCGCGCTGGCCAGGAGCCTGGTCGGATCGACGAGGTGGGGCGCGCCGGCCGGATGGACCCGGACCGTCGCGTTCGGCACATGCCGGAGCAGCCTGCCGGCCGCGCCGGAATGATCGAGATGGATGTGGGTAACCAGGATCGTCGTGACCCGTTCCAGGTCAATGCCTCCCCCCCGGAGGCCGTCGAGCAGGACCGGCAGGGTCGAGCTCGGGCCGGTCTCGATCAGTGTCACTCCGCCCGGCCCGTCGATCGCGAAGGCCGCGATGACGTGCGGCCGATCGCCAAATACGAGATCGACCACCAACGGTGCCGTCATCTTCGCCATCTCCACCTGCTCGAGCCACCCGATTGCCGGGCGGCACATCGACTCCGCCGGATGTCCGCTCCCCCGATGAATCGCGGGTCAGCGACAACATCGGACGGCATCATCACCGCGCCACAACGCATCGTGACCACATCCGACGCGCCTGGTATGCTGTTGTCGCGCGCGACGACCCTCGACACGGATCCCGGCATGGGGGTACGCTAGCGGCCATCGACACGTGTGCCCGCCACGGCCCAGCAGATCCGCAGAGAGGACCGCCATGTCAGCCCCGCGAGAGGGACTCCTCACGGTCGCCGAGGTCGCCACCCGGCTCGGCCGCTCGACCGAGCAGGTCCGGCGGTACCTACGAGAGAGCCACCTGCGTGGCCAACGGCTCGGCGGCCAGTGGTTCGTTGAGGTCGCCTCGCTCGACGCGTTCCAGGGCACTATACGGCAGCGGACCGGTTTCCTGGAATCGATCGCCCCGGCCGACCCGGAGCACAACGACCCCCTCGCCGCCGTGATCGGCATCGGCCACGGCGGGGGCAGCGACATCGCGGCCGGCAAGGACGCCTACCGGCGGGCATTTGAACGGAGGGCATGACGGGTGAGCGAACCGAGGGACGAGCGATCGGCGGGACCCGAGACCGGCCATGACGCGCTTGGTGAGGTCGCCGGCATGGGCGTCGCCTACGTCGACACGACCGCGATGGTGGCCCTCGTCGATCGGGACGACCGGTCGCACGCCGCCATGGCCGAGGCCTACCGATCCCTGGTCGCGGAACGGTACCGGCTGTTCACCACCGACTTTGCGGTGGCCGAGACCTTCGACCTCCTCCGGACCGGGGTCGGCGCGACAATCGCGCGCCAGTGGCTGCGGGACAACACCCTGGACGTCTACCACGTGGACCAAGCCGATGTTCGCCGCGCCCGGCGAGTGGTCCTCCGGCACCAGGCCGGGACGGCGATGAGCTTCGCCGATGCGATCTGCCTGGTGGTGATGGAGCGCTTCGACGTGGGCGACGCCCTGGCCGCCGACCCGGACTTCCTGGCTGGCGCCGGATGAGTATCCGTCCCCCCGTCCCCGACCGCATCTACTGCCCCCGCTGCGGCGCGGCCAACGACCCCACCTCCTGGGCCTGTCAAGCCTGCGGGGCGACGCTGCCGACCGCCGCCGAGCGAGATCGGGATTGGGCCACCCGCACCGCCCCGCTGCCGGCCCAGCCGGTCGCCCGGGATCGACCATCGGACGCCCGTCGCGTCCCCGATGACCCTATCCCGGCCGCCGGGCCCCGCCGGCGCGGGCCGGGCGGCTGCGTCCTCGGGTGCGTGGGTCTCCTGATCATCCTGGCCGTCACGATCGGCGCCGCGGGCTGGATCCTCCTGCCGATCGCCCGCGAGGCAACTTTAGACGGGGTGCGGGACATCGCGGCGACGGAGGTCATGCGGATCGGCACCCTCCCCGTGTTGCCCTCCGGGGAACTGGTCCTCTCCGAGGACGACGTCAATCGCCAGATCTCGGCGAACGTCGACCAGTTCGATCGCTTCGACCCCTTGGGCACTCCCGTCTTCTCGATCGACCCGGACGGCGTGACGTTGACGGTGGAAACGTTCCGCCAGACCACGGTCTACCGGGGCGGCGTCGCGATCCGCGACGGACGTCTGGTCGTCACCGACCCCACCTCGGACGGACCGGCCGGCAACATCCTCCCCGCCGACGAGATCGCCGACTTCGTCCAGGACCTGACCGGCGACCTGCAGGACCGGTCCGGTGTCACCTTCACCGGGGTGGAGCTACGTCGTGGCGAGATGGTCTTCAGCACCCGGCCGAACGGGACCCCCGCCGCGGCGGCGGGCACCCAGGTTCCGCCCACCGCCGGCGCCCCGACGGCGCCCCCGACCAGCATTCGCACCGCCACCGCCACCGCGACCCCGCCCGGCGCCGCGACCGCGACCCCGCGCCTCTTAGGCCCTTGGGTCTGGCCGTCGTCCCGATCATCGCGTGAGCCCGCTGCCCACCGTATCAGTCAATGGACGTCCTTGGGCGACGCCGGGTCGATCGCTTGATCCACCGGCGTCAGGACTCGTTGGATCGCGGATGCCAGGTCCTCGAGCGCCGGTCGCACCGCCGCCAGATCGCGGTCCCCCGCCGCGACCAAGTCGTCGAGCCCCGCGCGCACCTCCGCGATCGCGACGCTCAACCGGGTCAGATCGACGGGCGACCCGCCGTCCCGCGCGGGGGTAGGTGGGGCGTGAACCTCCGGCCGATGGGCCGCCGCGAACGTGGCATCCTTCGACACGGTGCCATCCGAGGCGGACGAAACGGGGGCGACGGGCGACACCGTGCCAGGGTTGACGGTCGATCCCCCCCGTCGATCGCGCCCGCGCAGGGAGGCGATCTTGGCCATCGCCTGGTCCATGTCGGCGAGGAGGACTTCCTCGGCCCGCAACTCGCGGGCGACCCGCATCGCCTCCTCGGCGGGCATCGACCCGGAGACCAACTCGGTCCGCAGGGCCTCCTGGGGGATCTGGTCGAGCCCGTGCAGGGCCCGGCTCTGCTTCTCGCTCAGGCGGCCAGCGCGGATGTCGTCCTTCGCCGCCTCGGGCAGCTTCTCGGTGCCCAGCAACTGGAACAGGCGGCTCCGGCGGATGCCGACCGCCTCGGCCACCTGCTCCCAGGCGACATCCCCGAGCTGGACCTTCAGGGCCCGCAGCGCGGCGGCGCGGTCGATCGCGTTCAAGTCGTCCCGGACCACGTTCTCCATCAGTTGCTGGATCAGTCGCCGCTCGTCCGGCACGTCGCGGACGATGGCCGGGATCGCTTCCAGGCCCGCCAACCGGGCCGCCCGCCATCGCCGCTCGCCGTGGACGACCACGTAGGTGTCGCGGGGCACGTCGTAGCTGACCGCGATCGGCTGCAGGATGCCCTCCAGGCGGATACTGTCGGCCAGTTCCGCCAGCTTCTCCTCGTCGAAGGTGCGGCGGGGCTGGTCCGGGTCGGGTTGGATCCGGTCGCGCCGCGCCGCCCACTCCGAGAGGCCGAACAGGCGGATCTCCTTCGCCGCCGGCAGGTCGGTCACCCCGACCGCCTGGGGCCGGTGGTCCGCGAACAGGCTGTCCACCGTGAACCGCTTTCGGCGGCCGGTCGGTTCAGGCACGCGCGGGTCCCGGGGCACACTAGACATGGGCCGGCTCCCCCTCACTCTCTCGCGTGACCGGGGCCGGTTCTCCAGAGACCGGTGGGCCGCCCCGCGCCACCCAGGCCGCCACGTCCCGGTAGGCGTCCGCGACGGACGACCGGGGCATATATTGCAGGATGCTGACGCGCTCGGCGACCGATTCCGCCGACCGCACCGACAGCGGCACGCTCGGCAGCAGCGCCACGTCCGGAAACTCCTCGGCCAGCGTCGCCAGCATGTCGCTCGCCAGCCGCGACGAGTGGTGGACCTTGGTCGGCAAGAACCCGAGCACCCGCAACCGCGGGTTCAGGCGGCTGATCCGGGCGATGGTGTCGAACAGGCGGCGCAAGACCATCAGCGAAAGGGGATGGGGCTCGATCGGCACCACGAGCTCCCCGGTCGCGATCAAGATGTTGATCGAGATCACGTTCAGGGCGGGCGGTGAGTCGATCAGGACATAGTCGTAGGCGCCCAGGTCGACCGCCTTCAGCCGGTAGTCGAGCTGCCGCTCCCGCTCCAGCACGTTGAGCAGTTCCAATTCGGCGGCGGCCAGGTCGGGGTGGGAAGGCACGAGGTCCACTCGCGGGATCGCGGTCGGGACGATGATGTCCGGAAGGGCCACGTCATCTTCCAACAGCAGGTCGTAGACCGAACCGCGCAGCGCGGCAACATCGACACCGCAGGCCATGGTCAGGCTGGCCTGGGGGTCCAGATCGATCGTCAGCACCTTCGCCCCGGCCTCGCCGAGGGCGGCGCCGACGTTGAGGGTACTGGTCGTCTTGGCCGTGCCACCCTTCTGATTGAAGAACGCGATGATGCGGGTCATCGGCTACTCTCCGTCGGGGCGGCCCCGGGGCAAAATGTACGTACGGTTGATCGAGGATAGCACCTCCGGTGCCGGACTGGCAACGGCCGGCGCAGGCCGGTCTGGCACACGACACCGGGACACTCTGCCCGTTGATCCCGACCCCGGCCCCACCCGTCGTCCCGGGCAGCGGTCAGCCGCCGACGATCCTGGCTTCGACGCGGCGGCGGATAGCCCGCTCGACGGCGAGCAAGTCGTCCGGTTGGGCGATGTAGCGGCGGAGGCCGCCGTCCGGCTCATCGAGGCCCCCCACCCGGGCGCGGTAGCGGGTCGGGTGGTCGCGGGGTTCGTAGGTCTCGACCACGGCCATGAAATCAGACTCCCCTGCGCAACACCCCCGCAGGATCGCCAGGGCGGCCGGCCAGTGCGCCGCTTCCATCTCGACGGCCCGCAGCAGCGGAGGGGCGACCTGGGTGACGTCCAGTCGAGAGTGGGCGATCCAGGCGACCTCGAAGAGCCGTTGCCGGACCTCGCCCCGGGGGTGAGCCAGGTTGCCGTAGAGTGCCCGGAACCCGCCGTTCCCCTCCCCGGCCGCGTTGAGAGCCACCTGCAACGTCAGGCCATGCCACCACCAAAAATGACGATCGTCGGCCACCAGGTCGGTGATCGCGCCGAGCCGGCTCAGGGCCGCCGGGCCGATCGTGCCGGTGGCGTGGACGCAAACGTAGAGGCAGCAGTGAGCGATGGTCATCTGCTCGGTCGTCAACTCGGCCGGGTAGCGGACCTGGGCGGCCCGCTCGTTCTCCAGCATCGAGGCCCCGAGCTGCATCGCGAACTGGGCCAAGAGCTTTGCCCCCTCCCCCGGCGGGACCGTCGTCGCGCCCGGCCGCACCGCGTCGGTGGCGAGCCAGTCGAGCCCGCGGCTGACCAGGGCGTCCGGCCGCCGGGGGTCGAAAGCGAGGTCGCCAGCGGGCTGGATCGCGGGCAGGTTCGTGGAGGACCGAGCGCTCACGCCGCGTTCCGGACATCGAGCAGCGAGCGGTAGGTGGCCAGGGTCTCGCGCATCCGGCCCCGGGCCTTGCGAACCGCGTGCCGGACATCGGCGACCATCGTCTCCAGCGAACCCGGGTCATCTTGCGATCGCGCCCAGAGCCGGTGCGTGTCGCTGGCCCGCATGACGCCGAGTTCGGCGTTCAGGTCGGCCACCATCGCGTCGAGCCGGGCGATCTCCTCGGCCGCCCATGCCAGGCGGTCGGAGAGCGACCGGGCGTCAAAATCCGGGTCGTCGACCTCCCCGGCGCGGTGCAGGGCGCGCAGGGATTCCAGGCTCCGGTCCCGGAACGCCGCGTTGACGCGGAGCATCATCGTCTCCCTCCGCTCCCGCTCCTCGGGCGTGCGGGCCAGGTCCGGGTGGTAGCGACGGGCCAGGTCGCGGTAGAGGCGTTTCGCTTCGGCCGCGTCGTCGGCGCGGAGGCGGGGCCGGTCGGCCTCGGCCCGCCGCCGCTCTTCATAACCCTGCGCCTCGGCTCCCTCGCCCTCGACCCGGCGGCGACGCTCGGCGAACCGCTCCTCGATCTCGGCTTCCAACCCGGCCACATCGAGGAACCGGTTGGCCCGCAGGCGGTCGATCCGGTCGCCGTACTCGTCGATCGTGAGCTGGATGCGGTCCAGTTCGGCGAACAGCGAGCCGACGCGGGCATGGTAGTCGGCCGCGAAGCGGCCCAGGCCAAGGCGAAACGCCGCGACGTCGGCCTGCAACCCGGCCACCCGCCGCTTCCGGCGCTCGATCTGGACCAATCGGCGGCGGTAGTCCCGCTCACGCGCCGACTCGACCCGGACCATCTCCCCGCCACGCGTCATCGAACTGACCACCGCTCCCATGCACCCCCGTCCACCCGTCCCCGGTGGCTCGACATCCCGTCCGACCCCGCCGGTGTACGGGTCCAGCCTACAGGATCGACAGGTTACCGCGTAGCCCCCGGGCGGCACCGGGGGAAACCCGGGGCACTCCGTCCGGAACCGACGGGCTGGCGAAATCGCCCCGGCGGAACGACCCGGACCCGGGCGGACGGGCACCACGGCCGTCCGGCCCCGCTCTCGGTCCATGCGGGCGACGACCAGCTTCGCGACCCACTCTTCGCTGATGCTACGCTTTGTCCTCGCGACGCACCGACGGAGACCACGATGGACGACGACACTGACCTTTCCGCCCGGGTTCGGTCCCCTACTCCCGGTCAAGAAACCACCCATTCCCCGGTGGCGTCGTCCGTTGATGCACCGGGGGCCTGGTCCCATCCGGCAACAGGAGCCCCGTCTGGACATGGCTCGCTCGCCGCGCTGTCCTCCCTCGGAGAGCCCCACTCCCTCGTCCTCGATAGCCCGGGCGATCCCGCGGGCGGGTCAGAGCCACCGTCCCCGGTGATTCCCGTCCCAGACCTGCGGCGCTACGTGGCGTACCGGCTGGTCTCGATGGTCAACCTGACCGGCGGGATCTGGATCCTGTTTCTCCTCGATCGGGGCCTCTCCCTGGTCCAGGTCGGCTTGGCAGAGGCGTCTTTCCATCTCGCCCCGGTCCTGTTGGAGTTGCCGTCCGGGTCGCTGGCGGACACGTTCGGGCGCAAATGGTCCCTGGCCATGAGTTCCGGCCTGGGCGTGGTGTCGGTGTTGCTGATGCTCGCCGTCCAGGACATCTGGCTGGCGCTGCCGGCGATGTTCCTGGCGGGGGCGTCGATGACCTTCGCCTCCGGAGCTGGCGACGCCTTCCTCTTCGATTCTATGGCGGCGGGCGGCACCTCGGACCGGTTCACCGCGACCTTGGGCAAGCTGCTCTCGGCCTCGTTCATCGTGATCGGCATCTCGACCTGGCTTGGGGCCTCGTTGGCCGAGATCGACTTCGCCGTCCCCTACCTCTTGGCCGCCGGGGCCGGTCTGATCGGCACCGTCCTGGCCCTGACCCTGCGTGAGCCCGACCGCGACCTTCCCCCGCACCGCGACATCGGCCGCACGATCGTCGAGGGAATCGGGATCGCCCGGAGCCACCCCCGCACCGGCAGCTTGATCCTGTTCGGGGCGGCCTACTGGACGGCGATCGCGTTGATCGAGCTGTATGCCCAGGCGAACCTCTCCGACCTCGGACTGCCGATCTCGGGGGTCGGTCTCGTCATCGGTGGCTCGTATGTGCTGGTCGCCGCCGGGGCATGGCTCGCCGGCCGGGCCGCCGAGCGGGGCACATTCCGGATTTGGATCATCGGCCTGAGCACGATGGCGGCCCTGGCCGCTCTGGCCCTGGGGAGCGAGGTCGCGGTCCTGGCCCTCGCCGTCTACGCCGTTTTCCAGTTCAGCACCGGGATCATGGAGCCGATGCTGGCGAATCGGGTCAACGAGCGCATCCCGAGCGCCCAGCGGGCGACGGTGCTCTCGATCCAAGGTTTCCTGTACTCGGTAACGATGATCTGGGCCTTCCCCCTGGTCGGGTTCCTGGCCGGGCGCGGCGGCTGGCCCCTCGCCTATGGCTCGGTGGCGGTCGCCCTCCTCGTCGCCCTCGGCTGGTGGGTCATCATCGACCGGCGCCACGATCTCGTCGCCTGACCGTGGCCCCGGCGCCCATCCGGGCGCTCAGGAGATCGTCAGGTCCTCCAGGGCCGCGATCACGAGCGATCTGGCCAGGGGAACCTTGTAGGCATTGTGGCGAAGCGGCTCGGACCCTTCCACGGCGGCGTGGGCCGCGCGGGAGAACAGGTCCGCGCCGGGCGCCTGCCCCTCCAGGATCGCCTCGGCCGCGGACGACCTCAAGGGGATCGGGGCGACCCCGCCCAGCACCACCCGGGCGTCGCGGATCATCCCGCCGTCGAGGCGGACCGCGCAAGCGGCCGACACCAGGGCGAAAGCCCAGGCCTTCCGGTCCATCGCCTTTCGGTAGACGCTGCCGCGTCCCGTCCCGGCGGGGATCGAGACCGAGAGGATCACCTCGTCGGCGCCGAGCGTATTTTCCCGCCGCCGTGCCTCCTCCGGCCCGGCGAAGAACGCCCCGGCGGAGATCATTCGCTCCCCCCCGGCGCCGCGGACCGAGACCGAAGCGTCCACCGCCATCAAGACGGTCGCCAGGTCGGACGGGTGGACCGCGACGCAAGGGCTCTCCGCGAACAGGGCATGATAGGCGTTCTCGCCCTCGCGGGCCGGGCAATCGTCACCGCCCTTGAGCCAACACGGGATGAGGTGCTCCCGAAAGTACCAGCACCGGGGTCGCTGGAGCAGATTCCCACCCAGCGTGGCCCGGTTCCGCAACTGCGGCGTGGCCGCCAACGACGCCGCCATCGCCAGGGCCGGGCAATGCTCCCGGACGAATGCGTCGGTCTCGATCGCGGCCAGCGTCGCGAGGGCGCCGAGGACCAGGGTATCGTCGCGGACCGCGATCCCGTCTCCCAGACCCGGCAGGCGCTTCAGGTCCAGGAGCCGGTCCGGGGCAACGATGTCGCCCTTCATCAGCGTGAGCAGGTCGGTGCCACCCGCCAGGGGCCGGACCGCGTCCCGGGTCGGGGCGGCGCCCAGGGCGGCGATCACGTCGTCCACCGAGCCGGGCCGGCCGTAGTCGAAGCTCCGCATCGTCATCCGGTCTCTCCTCCGTGCTCGCGGGCCGCGAGGGCGTCGAGGACCCGCGACCGGGTCAGGGGCAAGTCGTAGAAGCGGATCCCGATGGCGTCGAAGACCGCGTTGGCAATGGCCGGGGCGGTCGGGATGTGGGGCGGCTCGCCGATGCCCTTGCTGCCCATCGCATTTGCCCTCAGGTCGGGGATCCCGACGTGGACGTTCTCTATCGCCGGGATGTCGGAGACGGTCGGCAGCTTGTACTCCTCCAGATTGGCGTTGAGCACGATGCCAGTCTTCGCGTCGATGACCCGCTCCTCGGTCAGGGCGAATCCGATTCCTTGGGTCACGCCGCCGATCACTTGCGAATCGACCGCCGTCGGGTTGATGATCCGGCCGCAGTCGTGGGCGGCGACGACCCGCCGCACGGTGATCTCGCCGGTGCGGGTATCGACCTCGACCTCGGCACACTGCATGCCGAAGGTCTGGATCGAGACATCCTCGGCGTTGGCGCCCCGCGCGCCTTGGGTCTGGATCATGTGCGGCGACATGCTCCCGGTCACCGCCGCGACCGGGGTGGCCCGGTCTTCAGGCTCGCCCGCGACCCGGATCAAGCCGTCCCGCACCGAGAGCCGCTCGACCGGCTCCTCCAACAGGGCGGCGGCGGCCGTCAGCAACTCGGCCTTGGCCTCGGCCGCGGCGACCCGGATGGCGGGGCCGATGGTGGCCAACGTCGCGCTGCCGGAACTGACCGGCGCGTAGGGTCCGAGGGCCGTGTCACCGAGGTGGAGAGTGACCTGGTCCAGGGTGAAACCCAGTTCCTCGGCCGCGACCATCGCCAGCCCGGTCCGCGTCCCGGTCCCGATATCCTGGGTGCCGGTGATCACGTCGGCCCGGCCGTCCGGGTTCAGCTTGACCCAGGCATAGCCGGGCGGGTCGCCCGCCCCACCGACCCAGTGGTGAGCGGCGATACCGACGCCCCGCCGCCGGTGCGGAGCAGGGGGCTGCTGGATCGTCTGACCCCAGCCAAAGGCCTCGGCTCCCTTCTCGTAACAGGCCCGGAGGCCCTCCGGCTGGGAGAAGGGTTTGTCCTCCGCCTGGTCGTCGCCCGTGTAGTTCTTCAGCCGGAAGGCGAGCGGGTCCATGCCCAGTTGCCGGGCCAGGTCGTCGATCGCCGTTTCCAGCGCGAAGTCGGCCTCGACATAGCCCGGGGCCCGGAAAGCGACCGCCGGTCCCGTATTGGTGTAGACCCCCGTCTGGCTCGTGCGGACGTTCGGACAGCGGTAGAGCGTCTGGTAGAGACCGGCGGTGTTGCTGCCCTCCCCCCCGGCCGAGTGGGCGCCGATGGCCTGGTGGATCGTGACGTCGATCGCGGTCAGCGTCCCGTCCCGCGTCGCACCGACGCGCAGCCGCTGCCGGGTCGGGTTCCGGTTGCCGACGGCCAGGCTCTCACCCTCGCGGTCCAGCATCAACTGGACCGGTCGCCCGGCCCGCTTCGCCAGCAGTGCCGCGATGACGGTCTGCTTCCAGGCGATCTGCTTGCTGCCGAACCCACCCCCCATATGCTGTTTGATGACCCGGACCTGGCTCTCGTCCAGACCAAGCTTCTCGGCCACCTGCTGCCGCACGTCGAAGATGGACTGGGTCGACTCCCAGACCGTCAACCCCCCGCCCTCCCAAACCGCCGTGCAGCCGTGGGGCTCGAGCGAGTGATGGATGGCCGTCGGGGTCGTCAGGATGTGGTCGAAGGTCACCTCGGCCGCGCTCAAGCCCGCCTCGACATCGCCACGCTCGTAGGTCTTCTCCGACTCGATATTGCCGCCTGGGTGGATGGATGGCGCGCCGGCGGCCAGGGCAGACTCGATGTCGATCGCGAAGGGCAAAGGCTCGTACTCTGCCACGACCAGTCGCAGCGCGTCGGCGACGATGTCCTCACTCTCGGCGGCGACCGCCGCGACCTCGTCGCCCGCGAAGCGCAGTGTGGGGTCGAACAACTTGCTCTCGTCGTACCAGTCGATGTCCGGGGCGTCGGTGAGGCTGATCACGGCGTGGACGCCCGGGAGGGCAGCCGCCGCCGAGGTGTCCACGCGCGTGAGGCGAGCGTGCGGGTGAGGACTCCGCAGGATGCCCGCGTGGAGTTGACCCGGGAGCCGCACGTCGTAGGCGTACCGGGCCGACCCCGTCACCTTCTCGACGCCTTCCAGGCGCGTCCGCGGCGTGCCGACGATCCGCAGGTCGGCCCCGGCTCCCCAGGGGGCCGACGAGGTCCCCTCGGCGACGGCGAGCTTGGCCTCACCGTCCTCGCCCTCCTCCCGCTCAACCCGCCACATGGACATCACGCACCCCCTCGGGTGTGGCCTCGCGGTTCAGGGCGACGGCGCGTCGCCCGGCGTCGATGATGTGGAGGTAGGCCCCGCAGCGGCAGAGGTTGCCGGTGACGGCCCGTTCGATCTGATCGTCGTCGGGGGCCGAATCCGCATCGAGTAGGCCGCGCAGGCTCATGATCTGGCCGGGCGTGCAGAACCCACATTGGAAGGCGTCCGCTTCGATGAAGGCTCGCTGGACCGGGTCCAACTCCCCCTCTCGGCCTAATCCTTCGATCGTCGTGACGGACATCTCATCGCAGTCCACCGCCAGCAGGAGGCACGAGTACATCGCCCGCCCGTCGACCAGCACGGTACATGCTCCACAGTTTCCCATGTCGCAGACCTTCTTCGTGCCGGTCAGGGCGAGGTCGTCGCGGAGGGCGTCGAGCAGCGTCCGGCGCGGCTCGACCACGAGATCATGTGGCGTGCCGTTGATCGTCAACTGGACGTTCTGACCCAGCCCTGCCATCGCTCCTCCATATCTGGCCCCGCCCACCGGCGATCACTCGCACGACCGCGCTAATCATGTTCGCTCGATGGGGCGCCCATCGCATGACCCATGCCGATTCCGGCCGGGCCCTACCCGGACGGCGCTCGGCAAACGATTGACAGCCGTGACGAACGCGCCTATGGTCCGGGCCAGCGACCGGGCCTTGACCGCCACCGCCCGGAAGGACCGGAGGGCCAGGGTGTGGAAAACGACGATCCAGGGAAGCCCGAGAGCCCCTCTCCCGTCCCCGGCGCGACGATCGCGGAGCTGGGCGACGGCCTGCGGCTCCGCCACGCCCGGCCAGAGGACGCCGGAGCCCTCGCCACCCTGAATGGCGACGTCCACCGCAATATCGGCGACGCGGGTCCGGACGAGCGGGCGGCGGCCTGGACCCGGGATCTCCTGCTGAAGCCGCATCCGACCGTGACCCCGGCCCATACCCTGCTCGTCGAGGACACGGCGACCGGCGCGATCGCCTCGACCCTGGTGCTGATCCCCCAGACATGGTCGTACGGCGGCATCTCGTTCGGCGTTGGCAGGATCGAATTGGTCAGCACCGCCGTGCCGTACCGCCGCCGGGGACTCGTCCGTCGTCAGATGGAGGAGGTCCACCGCTGGAGCGCCGCGTCCGGAGACCTCGCCCAGGCGATCACCGGCATTCCCTGGTACTACCGGCAATTTGGCTACGAGATGACCCTCGACCTCGGCGGGGAGCGCCAGGTCCTCCTGTCCCCGACCACCCTGGATGACGGATCGGGCCCGGCCCTGACCCGTGTCAGGGCCGCGACGGTGACCGACATCCCGGCCCTGCTCACGATCGACGAGCATGCCGGGCGCCGGGGTCTCTTCTCCTGCCGCCGCGACGTGGCCGCCTGGCGCTACCAGTTAGCCGGGCCTCCGGCCGTGGCAGTCGATGCCTGGGATCTCCGCGTCATCACCGCGGCCGGTGGAGACCTGGCGGGCTATCTGGTGGCCGACGGCCCACCGTCGGCCGACGGGGTCACGATCATCCGCCTGGAGATCGGCCCGGCGACGACCTGGGTCGATGCCGTTGGCCCGACGCTGGCCTGGGCGACGGCCGGAGCCCGCGCGGCAATCGGGGCAACGCCGGCGGCGGATCCCGCCCTCCGGTTCGTCCTCGGCTCCGATCACCCGGCGTATGCGCTGCTGACCGGCAGGGTCATCCGGCCGCGGCGCCGCTCGGCCTGGTTCCTCCGCATCGCCGACGTGCCCGGCTTCCTCTGGCGGTTCCGGCCGGTGCTGGAAGCGAATCTCGCCGCGTCCCCCGCCGCCGATTTCTCGGGTGACCTGACCGTTAGCTCCTACCGGGAAGGGTTCATCCTCCGTCTTCGCTCCGGCGCGATCGAGGCCGTCGAACCGTGGCCGGAACCCGATGCCACGGCGAGCGCCCGCTTCCCCGGCCTGACCTTCTTGCAATTGCTCTCCGGGTGGCGAGACCTGGACCACCTGGAGGACGCGTTCCCCGACTGCCTGGTCCGAGACGAGCACCGGGCCGTGATCGAGGGGCTTTTCCCACGCCGCGGCTCCTGGGTCTGGCCCCTGGACTGAACCTACCCGGTTCCCGGTACCTCGAGATCTGACCCCCGCGTCCAGACCGCCGGGATGGGAAGCCCGCGATGGGATGCGCCAGTTGGCATTCCCGGCCCGACCGGGCCCGGTCGGGTCTCGAAGCGATGGCCCTCCTGTCGATCCGACCCACCCGCCCGGCCCCCGCCGGCCTAAGCCGCGTAGGCCGATGGGGCCACTCCTCCCCGTAGGCCACTCGGGCCGTCCCGTGTTGGACCAACGTGCGGTTTACCGGGGCTGTCCCGGCCGTCATGCTGGATCACGTGAGAACGAGACCGTGCGTGCGGTCGTGATTCATGCGGGGCGCGGTCCCGTGGGACATTCAGGAGAACAACCCACCATGCGTAAGGTCTTCATGCTCTTTGCCGTCGCCCTCGTCGCC
>JBBJOE010000289.1:0-4212 GCA_037721765.1 Thermomicrobiales bacterium | reverse complement strand
GGCAACTTCGTCGCCATCAAGACCATGTTGCGCGACCTGGACCCGCTCGATGTCGTCTTCGTCCGCGGGGCGGGCGCGGGCGGGTTCTTCATCCTGGTCCTCTTCCTCACCGGCCATCCTGGGCTCCGGATGCCCCGGGCCGACTGGGTCCGCCTGGTCGCGATCGGCCTGATCGGGGTCACGGTCTTGAACCTGGCGATCGTCTTCGGCCAGTCGCTCCTCTCGGCCGCCTTGGCCAGCCTGATCGTCACCAGCAACCCCGTCCACACCGCGGTCATCTCTCGCCTGGTCTTGGGCGAGCCGCTGACCCGCCGCAAGCTGGCCGGGATCGGGCTGGCCTTCGTTGGCCTGGTGATCGTGCTGCGCTGGGGCGCGGCCGGCGACGCCGGGTTCGGCGCCAGCCACATCCGGGGCGTCCTGATCCTGGCGATCGCCCCATTTTCCTGGGCGATCTACACCGTCCTCAGTAAGCCGCTCCTCCGCAATCACTCCCCCGTCCACGTCGCGGGGTACTCGACCGTGATCGGGGCCCTGGCGTTCATGGTGATCCCCTTCGTCCGGCCCGGCACCCTGGACCGGATCGCCGGCCTCCCCGCCCGGGGTTGGGCCGCCGCGGTCTTCGCCACCCTGCTCTCGTTCGTGCTGGCCTATATCCTCTGGTACCGTGGCCTCCGCGTCCTCAGCCCCAGCCAAACGGCGGTCTACATCTATCTCGTCCCCGTGTTCGGCCTCCTCTCCGCCTGGCTGGTCCTCGGCGAGGAACCGACCCTCTTCCTCCTCCTCGGCGGCGCCACCATCCTGACCGGCGTCATCGTCACCAACACCGGCGCCGCCCGGGCACCGGCCCCCGCCCAGACGCCCGCGTCGCCCAGGGTGCCGGCACCGGCACTCGCGTCCGGCCTCCCACCTGACCGTGACGCCGGCTGACACTCGCGGTTGATGGCCTGGGTCCCATGCCCTGGATCATCTCGCGCCGGCGAGCGGAATAGACTCCCCGTACCGGGCGACGCTCGCTGGATGTACCCTACGGTGATCGTTGCCGGGAACGATCCGAAGGTCACCCGGACGGGCTCCGGGCGGCATCTGGACGGTAGGCTCAGGAGGCTCACCATGTGCGGGCGATACGTCCTCGAAGACATCGAAGACATCTCGGAACGGTTCAAGGTCCCGCCGATCATCGGTTTCCAGCGGCCGACCTTCAATGCCGCCCCGACCCAGCGCCTGCCGGTGATCTTCTCCGGCGGTGACGGCTCCCGTGTCGTGGAACCGCTCCGCTGGGGCCTCACCCCGGCCTGGCGCCGGTCGGACGGCAAGGCCGCCCCGGCCCTGTTCAACGCCCGGGCCGAGACCGTCGCCGAGAAGCCCACCTTCCGGCGACTGTTGCGAGCGCATCGCTGCCTGGTGCCCGCCACGGGATTCTACGAATGGGCCACCGAAGGCGGCCGGAAGGTGCCCCACCGGTTCATGCTCGACGACGGGGACCTCTTCGCCTTCGCCGGTCTCTACGATCCCGGCAAGGGCGACGAGGGACACGCCGCCTTCACCCTCCTCACCACTCGCCCCAACGATGTGGTCGCGCCCTACCACGACCGGATGCCCGTCATCCTGCGCCAGGACCTGGAAGACCTCTGGCTCGACCCGGACGTGGATGAACCGGCCCTGCTCGAAGCGTGCTACGAGCCGTACCCGGCCGGCGAGATGCGCGAGCACGCCGCGAGCACACGCGTCAACGACGTCCGCAACGACGACCCGGACCTGCTCGGCGAGGACGACGTGGACAGGGATTCGCCCACCGGCCCGGCCGGAGCCCAGAGGCCGTTCTGAACGTTGCCGGCGGGTGGCATACCATCCAGCGCATGGCGGTATCACCCCGCATCCCGTACCCGACCGACGTGTCCGTTGAGGAATGGGCGTTCCTGGCGTCCTATCTCACGCTCATGCGCGAGGATGCGCCGCAACGGCGCTATCCGCCCCGAGAGCTTGTCAATGGGCCCGCGCTCCATTGCCCGCACGGGATTGCGGTGGCGCTACCTGCCGCACGACCTGCCGCCCCGGCCGGCGTTCCCCCATTGGTCCGCTGTGAAGGCCATAACCGGCTCCGGGCGCACCGTACCCGGTGAAGCCCTACGACCCTCTGCCCCCATCTCACGCTCGTTTGGCGGTCAGGTCCTTGTCTTCCATTTCCCAGGCGTGATCCATCGTGTGATACGCGGTGTGCCGAATCAGGTACCGGAGCGGCCAGGTCCGGGCCATTTTCCCCTGGGAATGTAACGCCCGAGTCGCTTCGCAATATGCGTCGCGATGCGCGTTCAGCTCCTCGTCGGTCAGCATCGCGCCCAGAGGAGTTTCCACGCCGAGCTTCGTCGACCAGTCCTGCTCCGTGCCAACCGTATGACGGACGATGTGGTCCCGATCGCGCCCTCCCCCTCGTGGACCCTTCTGCATCTCAGCCGACACGCGCGCGCGCACATCGTCGAAAAACGCCCAGCACGCCCGCATCAGCGTCAGTTCACGTTCCAATTCTTCACTCGACATGTCTTGCCTGTCGATGGCCGAAAACGCGAACGAGATGCCCCAGAAGTCGGTTGAACCGGTGCCCGGATAGTGGCCGACCACGTCGACGGCGGTGATGGTCGCAAACGCTGCATCCATTCCAGCCAGCTTCGCCACTTTTGCATAGCGTGGAAGGTAGGAGAGTAACCGTTCAATCGCGGCCTCCTCGGTCTTCGCCCCGCGCTCGAGACCGGGCCAATCCGGCGCCACCGCCACCACCTTCTTGCCTCTCGGTCCGATTTCGACCATCGCCCGGATATCGTCAGCCATCTCTCCTCCCAGCACCGACGTTCTCGCAAACGCCGATCTCGAGTTGCCGTGATCCCATTGTGACGCGCATATGGGACAGCTTGCGCCCGCATGTCTGAACCAAACGGGGAGAACGATGCGCCCTCCCCGTGTGTATCGATACGTCTGTCGACGATGACCTCGTGTCGTCGTCCACCGCGCGGAACTCACCCTCTACCGTCGAACGTCGTCCGGGGTGCCCTGCGCCTGGCCGAAAGCGCTTCCTCCACGGTGTGCGCGGTGGTTGCGATTCCCTCCCACGAGCCTATCAAGTCCATGACAGGCTCTAGCGATCCGCCCCGGCCGCGTCGTGGGAATCGCGGGTCCGGCCATCAGCCTGACCACCAGGTTTCCTTCCGCCCGCCGAGCCACCGGGCGACCAGCAGGACCACGACCGACAAGCCGAGCAGGACCAAACTCAGGATCAGGGCCACGTCGAGGTCGCCGCCGCTGTACTGGCCGTAGATTTCCAGTGGCATCGTCCGGGTCGTGCCCGCCAGGTTGCCCGCGAACAGGATCGTCGCCCCGAATTCGCCCAGTGCCCGGGCCCACGCCAGCACCGCCCCCGCCGCCAGGCTCGGCATGGCCAGGGGCAGCGTGATCGCCCAAAACACCCGCGCCGGGGTCGCGCCGAGGTCGGCGGCGGCCTCTTCGAGGTCGCGCTCGACCCGGGCGAAGCCACCCTTCGCCGCCCGGACATAGAACGGCACCGAGACGAAGACCTGGGCGATCACCACCGCCGCCGTGGTGAACGGCAACGCGATCCCCACCCCCGCCAGCGGTTCCCCGAGCAACCCCCGGCGGCCGAAGGCCATCAGCAGGGCGATGCCAGCCACCGCCGGCGGCAGGACGACCGGCAGGTCCACCAGGGTGTCGACCACCCCTCGCCCCGGGAACGGCCACCGGGCCAGGACATAGGCCAGCGGCGTCCCCAGCGCCAGGATGACTGCCAGCGAGACGCCGGTCGTCACCAGGCTGAGCGCCAGGGCCTGCCCGGCCGCCGAGATCGCGGACGATCCCGCATCGCTCGATGCCCCGGCCGCCCGCCAGATCAGGGCGACGAGCGGGACGGCCAAGAACAGCACCAGCAGGGCCGCCGCCACGGCCACCGGGGCCGCCCGCCACGATTCCACCCCGGGACCCCACCGCGATCGGCCACCCGTCCCGAAGGACTCACCGCCGGGCGTGCCTCGCGGGCCGGTCCCGGCAAACCCAGATCGCTCGTCCCCGGGCAGGTCCTCGGCCGGGTGCTGAGCGTCGTTGGCCGTGGTCGCCCGGGCCGCCGTCTCAGGCGGGTCGTCCGAAGCCATACGCCCCCAGGGTCGCCTGGCCCTCGGCCCCGAGGACATAGGCGATGAAGGCCGCCGCCAG
>JBBJOE010000037.1:0-15214 GCA_037721765.1 Thermomicrobiales bacterium | reverse complement strand
TCCCCAACCGCCGTCGGACGAAGCTCGCCAGCGACTCGTCGGCGTCGCCGCCCCGGGCCGGCAGGACGAAGTCGAGTCCCAGCCGCACCTTGCCGAGGGGGGAAAGCAGGCTGCTCCGGGCGATCGGGCCGAGGCGAGAGGGGATCAAGCCAGTGAGACCTTCGGGGAGGGGGTGGAGGCGTCCCCGCCGCATCACGAAGGTCTGCCGGTTGGCTTCGATCGTCCCCTGTAGGTCGTCGGTCAGCCCGAGTTCGGCGCAGAGCCCGACGCCGCGCGGTTTCACCGACAGGAACGAGTCCGGCCCGCCCTCGACGGTGTAACCGTCCACCCGCTCGGTCAGCACCTTGCCGCCCAAGCGGTCGGAGGACTCGAACACCGTCACCGGCACGTCGGGAGCCAGTTGGACCAGGCGCAAGGCCGCCGCCAGACCCGCGATCCCGCCGCCGATCACGGCCACCCCGGCCGGTCCGCGCCCGCCGGTCGTCGCCCGCGTCACCGCCGGGGCAGTCGTCGTCGGGCCGGTCATCAGGCGGGCGCGTGCTGGGCGGACCGCGCCTTCACCAGGTCGGCCAGGGCGCCGATCATCAGCGGGTGGGCGTTCAACATCTCGATCCGCTCCAGGTGGACGCCGATCGCCTTCGCCCGCCGCATGAAGTCGACGTCGATGTCGTACAGGATCTCGACGTGCTCGGTCACGAACCCGATCGGCGCCACCAGGACGTGCTTCTTCCCCTGCGCGGCGAACCCCTCGACCACCTCGGCCACGTCCGGCCCCAGCCAGGGGTCCGGCGTCATCGCCGCGCTCTGGTACGAGAAGGTGTATGGGTGGGGCGCGATTCGCTCCGCGATCGCCGCGACCGTCTCCCGCAGCTCGCGCGGGTAGGGATCATCCCACTCCTGGATCTTCTCCGGCAGGCTGTGGGCCGAGAAGATCACCGGCACCTCGCTCCGGACCTCGGCCGGGAACTTCTCCTCCAGCGCCACCCGCACCCGGTCGGCCAGGGCATCGAGATACCCCGGCAGCAGGTGCCAGCGCTCGATCTGGACCACCTCGATGGGGGAACTCGCCTCTCCCAGTCGCTTGTAATAGGCCCCGATGCTCATCCGCGAGTAGTGCGGCGCCATCACCAGCCCGACCACCCGGGAGACGCCCTCGCCCTCCAACCCGGCCAGGACATCCTTGATGAAGGGGTGCCAATGGCGCATCGCCACGTGGACGCGCCAGCGTGGCCCGTCCGCGTCCTCGTTCAGGGCCGCTTCGAGGGCCTCCGCCTGGGCCGTCGTGAGTTCTAAGATGGGAGAGCGCCCGCCGATCTCGGCATAGCGCTCGGCGATCTCGTGGATCAACGCCTCCGAGGTCGGCCGGTAGTTGCGGACGTCCCGCAGGTAGTCCGGCACGTCCTCGATCTTGTCCGGCCCGCCGTAGGCCATCATCAGGACGTGCCGTGTCTCGCCGGCGCCCGTCCCGGGTCCGGACGCGCCCGCCGCCGCCTCGTCCTCGCCCGTCATCGTCTCCGTCGCCATCTCGTCCCCGTTCCCTCGTCCGGCCGCGGAAGGCCGCGGACCCATCGGCGCCTAGTCCCTTTATGGTACGCCGGATGCCGACGGCGGCGACGCGCCCGGGCAACGCGACGCGGCGGGTTCGTCGGGACCCCCGCACCCACCTCACCGCGTATGGACCATAGGCAATGGGCGGAATTCACCCCCGGCGTGGCGCTGCTCGCTGCAGCCTTCCACCTGGCAGGCCGTCCGATGCGGAACGTTCATACCGAGAAACCGCCCAGACGGCTGCGTCCCTACGATATCTTCATATTTCCATGCGTGCGTTCGCGTCCTCGACCCGCTCGGCCATGTACGCCCGCAGGCTGTCCGCCAACACGTCACAGGTAGCCAACTCGGCCGCGCCGGCGATGTCCTTGTCGTCGTAGATCACCGCGGTCACCTGGGCCACCGTCCACTCCGGCAGGGGGCGATCGACCAGCGTCAACGCCTGGCCCGCCGCGATCTCGCCCTCCTCGATCACCCGGACATACCACCCCGTCCGCGAGGTCCGCTGTACCCGGGCCGCCAGGTCCCGCACACCCCACCGCCGCGATAGCTTCCAGCACGGCTGCCGGGGCTGCGAGACCTGGACCGTCGCGGTCCCGACCCGGAAGGTGTCACCGATCGAGACGGTGGCCTCGGTGAGTCCGGACAGCGTCAGGTTCTCCCCGAACGCACCGTGGGGGAACGCCGCCGGGTCGAGACCCAGTTCCCGGTGCCAGTCGGGGTAGTGCCCCGCCGGGTAGCAGCAGACCGCCTTGTCCGCGCCGCCGTGGTTGACGAGGTCCGCCTGGCCGTCGCCCGCCAGGTTCGTTCGCCCCAGGTGCAGGGGTCCGGCCACCGCCGCCTTGAACGAGCCGGTCTCCCACGCCTCGCCCCGCGCGTCGGCCGGGGCTCGCCGCGGCGCTCCGACCTGCAATCCCTCGATCACGATCGCCCTCGTCTCCCCGCCGCCCATATCCGCCACACCCACACCCCCGTCCATCGCGCTGCTCTCCTCGGGCCGTGCCATCGACGTGGGACCACGGGGCGACACCCGATCGTGGTCGCTCCGGCGTGGCGTCGCGCGACGCGTCCGCCCCCGCGTTCATGACACGCCATGGCAAGGTGCGTCCCCCGTCGGGTCCGTCACATCCCCCGCGACCGCATCGCGTATCGTACCCGCTGGGGCTGCCTGACCCGTCCCCGGGGCAGAGCGTCGCGCGGTCGCCCGGCGAGACCCGGGGCTTCGCTGGCGGGCGGCCCGGTCGCCATTCGAGGACAGGGATAGGGGAGAAAAGTCGAATGGCCTGGCTGTTCATCGTCGTCGCCGGCATCATGGAGACCGTCTTCGCCGTGGCGCTGAAGTCGAGCGACGGCTTCACCCGCCTCTGGCCCAGTGTGGTCTTCGCGGTGGCCAGCGTCATCAGCTTCGGCCTCCTCTCGGTCGCCCTGCGGACCTTGCCCGTCGGCACGGCCTACGCCGTCTGGACCGGGATCGGCGCCGCCGGCACGGCGATCGTCGGGATCGTCGTCCTGGGCGAGTCCCGCGATGTCCTCCGCCTGTTCTCGATCATCCTGATCGTCTCCGGCGTCGTCGGTCTCCGCCTCGCCGGTTCCCACTGAGGTCTGCTCTTCGTCGGGTCCGATTGCGGGGACGGCCCAGTCCCCGCGATCGGACCCGGTCGGGCGTCGCCACCTCTCCCGGGGTGCCCGCCACTACGCCCCGGGCCGGCCGGGACCGGTCGATGGGTACGCGTGTTGCGACGCCGGTGATGCCATCCCCGGCCCGGGCCGCGCGGGCCCCGACCCTGGATACCCTACCCGTTCTCCCCGGAAGGATCGCCCGGATGACCTCACCCCGCCCGACCGCCCTACGCCGCCTCGCCGTCGTCACCCTGGTCGTGTCCCTGTTCGCCGCGCTCGCTCCCCTGGCCGCCGGTCTCGCCCCGGTCGCCGCCCAAGGTGAGCCAGATCCGGACCTCTCCGCCTTCGGCATCACCCTGACACCCCTGGTGGAGGGATTCGAGCAGCCCCTCGGCGTGGTCCAGCCGGACGATGACACCGGCCGCCTCTTCGTCGTCGAGCAGCCCGGCTGGGTGCAGGTGGTGGTCGATGGTGCGATTGCCCCGGCACCGTTCCTCGACATCACCGACCTGGTCGGTTCCGACGGCTCCGAGCAGGGCCTGCTGAGTCTCGCCTTCCACCCCCAGTACGCCGACAACGGCCTCTTCTACGTCAACTACACCGACCTCGAAGGCGATACCGTCATCGCCCGCTACGCCGTCTCCGCCGACCCCGCTCTGGCCGACCCGGCCAGCGAGCAGGTCCTGATGCGGGTCGACCAGCCCTATCCGAATCACAACGGCGGCCTGGTCTTGTTCGGGCCGGACGGCTACCTCTACGCCGGGTTCGGCGACGGCGGCTCGGGTGGCGACCCCGAGGGCAACGCGCAAGACCTCGGCACCGTCCTCGGCAAGATGCTCCGACTCGATGTCGACCCGGCGGCCGTCACCGCCGAGGAGCCCTACCTGATCCCCGCCGACAACCCGTTCGCCGGCCAGGCCGGGGCCCGGCCCGAGATCTGGTCCTACGGCCTGCGCAATCCCTGGCGGTTCAGCTTCGACCGGGAGACCGGCGATCTCTGGATCGCCGACGTCGGCCAGGGTGCCTGGGAAGAGGTCAATCATCAGCCCGCCTCCAGCACGGGCGGCGAGAACTACGGCTGGGTGATCCGCGAGGGCGCCCACTGTTACCCCGAGGGCGACGACTGCGCCACCGGCGGCCTGGTCGAACCCGTCGCCGAATATGGCCACGACCTCGGCGTCTCCGTCACCGGCGGCTACGTCTACCGCGGCGCGGAGATGCCGGAGCTGGCCGGGGTCTACCTGTTCGCCGACTTCGGCACCGGCCTCGTCTGGGGCACGGTCCCGGACGGTGACGGGTGGGCGACGACCGCGCCGGTCGAGACCGGCTTGAATATCAGTGCCTTCGGCGAAGACCTGGCCGGCGAACTCTACGTCACCGCGTTCGACGGCACCCTCTACCAGGTGGCTGGGGCGGCCTAGCGCTAGCGTCGTGCCGGTCGATTCCAGCAACGCGTTCGATCCGTCCGCATTGGGAACGACGCGCCCAGGGTCTAGTCATTGCCACGGGGTAAGGTGCGCTTCGCCCGGAGGCTGGGACATGTTCAGGCATCCCCAGGTACGGGAGGAGACTCCATGGCCAGGAGAGGGGATTTCTCAATGTCCCCTTATGGTGGCATCAGTCACGCCATGATCCACCCCATCCTTTGCGGTGGTAACCAGTCAGCGCCTCGCGCCTGCTAATCCCGCGGCGCCACTACTCGGGTGTCAAGAAATCGGCTCCACGCCGTGCGTGATGCTCCCTTCGGCGAAGATCGTGCCAGCGTCTGGCCAGGGCTTATTCTCCAGGTCACAACGGCGCGGCACACCGCGGTCATCAGCGTCAGCCACCACACCGGTGAAACGAAGCGTGCGGCCGCCTGTCGCCGTATCCCGCCGTGGTCCTCGTCGCACTCGGCCTCGCTGTAGGACTAAGAAGAGGCCCGGCTGGGCCCGGCTTGCGGCCGTTGACATCGCCTCGGACGCGGGATATAGTGCCAGCCGGTGCGACAGGCCCTCGTGGTGGATCCGGACGAAGGTTCCTGGCGGTGTCGTCCGCGATTACGAAGGAGAAGGTCATGAACGTCGAACGACCTGTCCGTTACTCACGACGACACATCGTCAAGCTGGCCTCGGCAGCCGGGGCCGTGGCTGCCACGGCTCGCCATCAGGTCGCCGGCGCTCAAAGCACGCCCGCGGCCGCGGCGGATTTCGACTGGCAACGCTTCAACGGCGAGACGATCACGGCGCTCATGATCCAGAATCCACGGACTGACCTGCTCGTCGAGCATCTCCAGGAGTTCCAGGACCTGACCGGCATCACCGTCAACATGGATGTCGTGCCCGAACAGCAACAGCGCCAGAAGCAAGTCATCGAGTTCACCTCTGGGAACGCCAGCTTTGATGTCACGACCGTGTCCTGGCATGTCCAGAAAGGGCTCTTCGGTCAGGGTCAATGGCTTGCCGACCTGCGGCCGATGCTCGAAGACCCGGAGTTGACGGCATCCGATTTCAACTTCGACGACTTCGCGCCGGCGGCGGTGACCTACGCGACCCAGTCCGATGGCCGCATCGATACGATGCCCCAGTTCCTTGACTACTGGATCCTCTATTGGAACAAGGAGATCTTCGCCCAGAAGGGCATTGCCTTCCCGGAGAACTTGGACGAGCTCGTCGCGGCAGCCGAGGCCCTCCATGACCCGGATAACGGCATCTTTGGGATCGTCGCGCGCGGTATAAAGAACGCCAACGTGCCGGTCTGGACCTGCTTCATGCAGGGTTGGGGCGCCCAACCGGTCGATGCCGAGGGCCAACTTCAGACCACGACTGAGGAGGCGATCGCCGCCGCCGAAGTCTACAAGACGCTCCTCGCCAACTACGCGCCGCCAGGCGTCAATGGCTTCAACTGGAACGAGTGTCAGACCGCGTTCTCCCAGGGAACGGCGGCGATGTGGTTCGACGGAGCGGGGTTTGCCCGGCCGCTGGAAGACCCCGCTCAATCGAAAGTGGTTGGCAAGGTAGGCTACGGCCTCCAGCCGGCTGGTCCAGTTTCCCGCCACTCCGGCATCTTCGGCGATGGGATTGGCGTGGTCGCGAGTTCCGAGAAGCAGGGACCTGCCTACTTCTTCTGCCAGTGGGCGGCTAACCAGGAAAATCAGGCGCGGATCCTGGCAAGTGGCGCCGGCGCCCCGGCCCGCATGTCCGCGTACAGCGACCCGGCCGTGATGGAGAATCTCACCGTGCCGGAGGAGTTGCTCGCGACGCTGGTCGCGTCGGGCGAGATCGGCCTACCGAGCTTGCCGGCCATTGTTCCGGTCACTGAGTTCCGGGATGTCTTCGGCGTGGCACTCACGAACATGATCTTTGGCGGCGATGTCCGGGAAGAGCTGGAGATTGCTACCGAGCAGTTCCAACCAATCCTAGACGAGAGCCAGCAAGGCTAGTCGGTACGCGGCAGGAGCGATTGCCCGGGCAACGCCTGCACCCAATCGCTGCTCGCCGGAGGGAGTTCGTGGTGAGCTCCCTCCGGCGAGCTGTCGCCGAAGGGAGGGATCGGTTGGCCACCCCACTGAGTTCGCCGCCGACTGCTGCCCGGCTGACCGGCTCGGGGCTGCGCCGCGGATACGACCGAAGGCGGAGATACTTTCTGTTCGTTGTGCCGGCGATGGTCGCGATGGTCGGCGTCATCCTCTTTCCATGGCTCTTCACCCTTTATATGAGCGTCCACGACTGGCGAGTTGGTTCTGAGCGCGCTTTCGTCGGATTGGAAAACTACATCAATCTCGCCCGCGACAAGCGCTTTTTGAGCGCGATCGTCAGAACCTTCTACTACACCGTGCTCGCGGTTGGGTTTCCTCTCGTCCTCGGTGTGATGGCGGCGGTCCTCTTCCATCAAGAGTTCCGTTTTCGAAGCTTCTTCCGGGCACTCTTCATTATGCCGATGATGGCGACGCCGGTGGCGATCGCGCTGGTCTGGTCGATGATGTTTCACCCGCAGTTAGGGGTGCTCAATTACCTGCTGACCCAAGTGGGCCTCCCACCTTCGCTCTGGGTCTACTCGCCGGATACGGTCCTGGCATCGCTGGCCCTGGTCGAGACCTGGCAGTGGACACCGCTCGTGATGCTGATTGTGGTCGGGGGACTGGCCGCCCTGCCAACCGACCCCTATGAGTCGGCGCTCATCGACGGCGCGAGCTGGTGGCAAGTGCTACGAGACATCACCTTGCCGCTCATCATGCCGTTCATCATGGTCGCGGCAGTGCTCCGGGTGATCGATGCCCTGAAATCCTTCGATACCATCTTCGCCATCACCCAGGGAGGACCTGGCACGGCCTCGGAGACGATCAATATCTATCTCTACCTCCAGGCCTTCTCGTTCTACCGGATCGGCCACGCCTCGGCGGTCGTGGTCGTCTTCTTCGGCATCATCGTCATCACCTCGCTGGTGATGCTCTACCTCAGGCAAAAGACGCTATGGGCATGACCGCCTCTGCCGGGTTGGATGACCTGGTCACCCCGCGGTCCCGCTTTCGGCGTCCGCTTCGCCGCCTGGCGCTCTATGCCTCCCTGACGGTGCTGCTGATGCCGGCACTCTTCGTCTTCCTGTGGATGCTCAACCTCTCACTCAAGCCAGATGTCGAGAACGTCGCCTACCCACCGGTCTTCATCCCGCGAAACCCCACGCTCGACCAGTTCCGGGAGGTCTTCCAGAGCAGCCCATTTGGTCTCTACACCCGCAACAGCTTCGTCGTCGCCACCGCGGCGACCGCGCTCTCGCTCCTGTTCGGCGTGCCGGCCGGATACGGCATTGCCAAGACCCGGGCCAGTGGCCTAGCGATGCTCGTGTTGATCTCCCGGATGACGCCAGGGTTGAGCTACCTGATCCCCTGGTTCATGCTCTTTCGATTCCTCGGCCTGAACAACACGTTGTGGGCACTCATCATCACCCACCTCGTCATTGGGTTGCCGATCACCATCTGGGTGATGATGGGCTTCTTCGAGAGCCTGCATCCCGAGTTGGAGGAAGCCGCGCTTGTCGACGGCGCGACCATCTGGGGATCCTTTACCGATATCGCCCTGCCCCTGGCACGTCCCGGTATGGTCGTCGCGGCGATTCTGTCATTCATCTTCTCCTGGAACAATTTTATTTTCGCGGTGGTCCTAGCTGGTCGCGAGACGCGCACGCTGCCCGTTGCCGTCTTTAACGTCCTCACGTTTGAGCAGCTCGCCTGGGGCAAGCTCGCGGCGGCGGCGCTGATCGTGACCCTCCCGGTCCTGCTGCTCACGGCCTTCGTCCAACGCCAGATCATCACCGGTATGACCGCCGGCGGCATGAAGGGCTGATTCTTCAGCAATCGGCCCTTCTCGGCCCTTCTCGGCCATCGCCGCGCTCGCCCCGCGCCAGTTAGAGCGGGTGCGCATGCTATACTTTTGTGTATCAGGAGAAGCCACAGAATTTGAATCGGGCGGCACCACCGTCCGGTTTTGTCGTCGCCAAGGGGGCGACTACCGGCTTCCCCGCGTCGCCACCCGGCGGAGGCCCGCCCATGACGACCTCGCCCCCCACGTTCCCCCGGGTAGTCGCCTTCGCCCTGATCAGCGTTGGTCTCCTCCTGCTGATCGTCTCCGTCTTCGCCGACCGGTTCGGATTCGGCGAGGGGGTCGGTCTGGGCTGGAAGCAGCTCATCGCCGCCATCGTCGGGCTGGCCCTGGTCCTCGGCGGCCTGTCCTGGCTGATGCAGCCCCTGGCCGAGGCCGACCGGGAGGAGCCCTTCGAGCGGGTCGAGTAAGCTTGGTCGGGCGCTGTCCGTCGCGGGGCGGTGGGGACGGTCTGGGTCGAGGAGACCTCGCGACTCGAACGGCGCCGCGGCGCTCCGCGCATCGGATCAGCACCGCGCCGCGGTCGCCTGGGTAGTGGCGAGGTGACGCTTCCCGTATTAAGGGGAAGGCCTCGTGTCGTCCCGGCGTTTGGCACCGGCGCGTTCAGGTGATCGCACGACGTCACAGGGGCGGGTGGTTGGTCATCGACTTGACCAGTGACGGGGCTCGCGTCGTTTTCCCGTCCGGGATCTCGACGCGACGATCGCGGGACTATGGAGAAGACCCGGTGCGTCTGCCACCTGGGTCACCCGTGCCGAGCGGTGGCCACTCACCCCGACCATGGTGGTCGGCCACGCCGGGAGGACACGAGGTCCTCACCTCCACGGTCATCGTGGTCGTGGGCCGCGCCGGGTGGGATGCTCGGGGAATGGGATCGCCAGGAATGGCACCCCCGGGGTAGGGAAGGACCTCGTGTCCTCCCGGGCTCCGGCACCGCCACGTCTCGCGATCGGCGCGGCGTTTCCTGACCGGGGTGCTGCCGGGGTGAGGGCGTTTGTCCGGGCCACGCCGGACCGGGACGACCCACGTGCCGTGTGGGCGATGAGTCGATGCGACGATGGACGCGATCGAATCGCGGTCGAATGAAGAGGGGCAAGGTCGTGACGACAGGGAATGATCCGGACGTGACGGGAGATGCGGCGGGGATGGCGTCGGCCAATGGCGCCTGCCCGGGAGTGATGATGCCGGCCGCTCCGGGAGACGCCCCGGCCGCCGATGGCTCCACCGGTGGATCGACCGGTGCGCCAGCCGAGGCGCGAGCCGGTGGACGAACCGCCGGGGTGCCCACCGGCCTGATCGCCGTCGAGGAGGCCCGGGCCAGCGAGGCCCTGGCGGATGCTTTCCGTGACCTCGGCCACGGCGAGCGCCGCATCGACCTGCGAGCGATCCCCTTCGCCGGCACCTGGGGCGTTGCCACCTCCGCCTGCCAAGCCCTGGCCAGCGAGTTGATCGCCGCCGGACTGGCCGGGCGGGGCGAGGCCGAGGGCCTCTCCAAGAAGGAGCTGAAGCGTCTCGTCAACGAGGAGATGCCGGAACGGTCCCGCGCGATCGCCGAGCGCGTTGCCGACCACGTCCGTGGCGGCCACCCCGAGTTCGCCGGGGTCGAGGCCGCCAACGGCTACGTCAACATCTCCTTCGACGCCGGGACGATGGCCTCCCGCCTGGTCAACGAGATCCTCTCGCGGGGCGAGGCCTACGGCCGCGGTGAGCCGCGCCCAGAGCGCGTCATGGTCGAGCATTCCCAGCTCAACACCCACAAGGCCGCCCACATCGGCCACCTCCGCAACATCTGCCTGGGCGTCTCGGTCACCAACCTGCTCGCCGCCGCCGGGTACCCGACGGAGCCCGCCACCTACATCGGCGACATCGGTCGCCACGTCATCCAGTGCCTCTGGTGCTACGAGCGCTTCCACCGGGGCCAGGAGCCCGAGGACATCCTCCAGCGCGGCCGCTGGCTCGGCGAGCTCTATGCCGAGGCTGACCGCCGCCTGCGCTTCCGCAAGGAGGCGCTCGACCTGCTCCGCTTGCTGGCCACCGAGGACCCCATCTTCGTCCTCGCCATCGACCGGATGCTGAAGAAGCTCGTCCACAAGCAGGCGGACGGGGAGGACATCGCCTACCTCTTGGGCCGGACCATCCACGCCCAAGAGATCAAGGCCGAGCAGCTTCGCCAGGACGACGTGATCCCCCGCTACTGGCCGATCGTCGGCGAGCAGTTGCGCCTGGAGGCCGAGGATCCGACTCCGCGCGTCGTCGAGGAGGGACAGCCCGAGCCGACGATGACCCCGGCCGAGCGCCTGGCCCGCTGGGAGGTCATGGCCGCCGACATGGACGAGTGGTGGGGCAAGGTGGAGGGCTGGGAGGCCGAGGTCAAGGAGACCTTCCAGCGCTGGGAGCGCAAGGAGCCCGCATTCGTCTCCCTGTGGGAAGAGACGCGCGAGTGGAGCATGGTCGGCCTGCGCCACATCTTCGCCGAGCTGGGCGACCACATCCAACACTGGTTCACCGAGAGCGCCGTCGAGGAGCCCGGCCGGGCCATCGTCCAGGACCTGCTCGCCCGCGGCATCGCCGAGGTCTCCGACGGCCTACCCGTCGTCAAGATTGACGAGAAGCTGGGACTGGAGCAGGAGACCTACCGCACCCTGCCCATCCTCCGGTCCGACGGCACCACCCTCTACTCCACCAAGGACCTCGCCCTGACCCGCCAGAAGTACGAGGACTACGGCATCGACATCTCGATCTGGGTCGTCGATGTCCGCCAGTCGCTCTACTTCGACCAGATCTTCAAGGTGATGGAGCTGTCCGGCTTCGAGAAGGCCGCCGAGGCGATCCACCTCGGCTACGAGTTCGTCTCTCTCCCGGACGGCGCGATCTCCTCCCGCAAGGGGACCGCGCCGCTCTACGAGGACATCCGCGACGCGGTCGTCGCCCGGGCCCGGACGATCATCGAGGAGAAGAACCCCGACCTGACCGGGGAGGCTCGCGACCGCGTCGCCTGGCAGGTCGGCATCGGCTCCCTGAAGTACGCCATGCTGGCCCGCGACATCACCAAGGTGGTCGTCTTCGACCTGGACGAGGCCCTCTCCTTCGACGGCCACGCCGCCCCCTACATCCAGTATGCCCACGCCCGCGCCTCCCGCATCCTGGACCGGGCCGAGATCACCCCGGACGCCATCCTGGCCTCAGCCGGCGATCTCACCTTCACCGGCATGGAGCCGTCTGAACTGACGTTGCTCCAGCAGCTCGCCACCTTCCCGGACGAGATCCAACGGGCCGCCGCCGAGTACCGGCCGCTCCTGATCACCAACTACGTCTACGAGGTCGCCAAGGCCTTCAACGACTTCTATCACGCCTGCCCCGTCCTCCAGTCCGGGGAGCCGACCCGGTCGGCCCGCCTGGCCCTGGTCGCGGCCACCCGGCAGACGCTCGCGAATGGGCTGGCGATCCTCGGGATCGACGCCCCGGAGGAGATGTAGCCATGCCCACCGGACCCCGCTTCGAAGGCGGCCGTCGCCAGGCCTGGCGCGAGGACCAGGCCGCCAAGCGCGGCCAGCCGCGCGCCGGCACCCCCGGCCCGGATCGGCCAGATGACTCCCGGTCCCGTGACGATCGACCACGTGACGACCGGCCCCGGGATGATGCGTCCGCGGGTGACCGCCCGCGTGACGATGACCGCTTCGCCCGGCCGCGCGATGACCGGCCCCGCGAGGACCGGCTCAACGACGACCGGCCCCGCGACTTCGTCGGCGGTGACCGTGGGGATGCCGGCCGCGCCGTCGAGGGCCGGGGCGAACCCGGTCGCTTCACCGGGAATCGCGACCGTCCGGGCCAGGGCCCCCGTCCCGACCGCTTCGCCGGCCGGGACCGCGGTGACCGCTCCGACGGTCGGGACCGGTACCGCGATGCCGGCCAGGAACGAGATCGCGACGACCGTCGCGCCGGGTCGGACGATCCAACGGCCGACACGGGCTACCCGGAAGCCGGGGTGACGTTCGATCCTCGCCCGGACGACGCTGACGACCGCCGCCCCGGTATTCCCGACGGGATCCGGGACAGCGATCGCGACCGATCCGTCGCCGGCCGCCCGGACCCGTGGCGAGCCGACCTTGATTCCGCCCCCCGCCGGGACCAGCGTGGCGTCCCCCCCGACCGGGACGAGCGCGGGTTTGCCCCCGGCCCCGGTCGCGACCGGGAGCAGCGCCCCGCCGCTACCCCGTATCGCGACGACCGCCCGGCACGCTATGCCGATCCCGGCGACCGCTCGCGCGACCGGGACCGGGACCGCGACCAGCCGCAACGTCCGTTCGGTCACGACGAGCGGGCGGGCCAGTTCCGCGGCCAGCCCGACCGGGGTGCCCCGCGCCGGGACGACCGGTCCACCCCCCCGCGCCCGGACGACCGCTGGCAGGGCGACCGTCAGGATCGCCCGGTGGGCCGCGACTCCGGGTTCGCCCCCGGCCCCCGGCCGGCGCCAGACCGGGCGCGGTCCCGGGACGATTCGCGGTGGGAAGAACGCCCCGCCCCACGCCGGGACGACGACCGCCGGCCCGGCATCCCCGGCGGGGCCCGGGGCCCCTCACCCCGCGACGCCCGCTATCTCCAGGGACGGGCGGCGGCCAGGGACGATGGCGCCTCCGCCTCCGGCCCGGACCGGCCGAACGCGGGCGCGCCCGATCGCCCGCGTGTGCCCCGCTCGGCCCGCACCACGGGCAGCCCGAAGGCCGACGCCGACGCCCTGCTCGCCCGGCTAGGCGTCGGGGAGGCGAGTTTTGCCGACCAGTACGGCGCCGTCCAGATCTACGCCCGGAAGGCGGGGAAGAGCCTCCCCAACGGTCTCCGCTCCGACCTGCGCCGTCGTGGCCTGCTGGCCCGGCGCGGCAACGGCCGCCCGATGGAGAGCGCCAGCCTGGCCGACGTCCGGGCCCATATCGACCGGGTCGACCAGCAACTCGTCGAGATCCTGGTCGAGCGCGGCGCCTATGTCGCCCAGGCCGCCGCCTTCAAGACCGACGCCGCCGCCGTCGCCGATCCGGCCCGCGTCGAGACCGTGATCGCCAACGCCCGCCGCCACGCCGAGGGCTGGGCGACCGATCCCAGCCTCGTCGAAGACCTCTACCGGGCGATGATCCCCGTCTTCATCGCCCACGAGACCGATACGTACGAGGCTGGCCCGGCAACCATCGACGACACCACCAGCGGGACGATCGACGATCGATCCGACGAGACGGACAGCGACATGGCCACCGACGGGACGCCTGACGAGGGGCCGTAGCGGTCTCGGTGCCGTGGCTGCCGCCGCAAGGCCGTCGCGGGGGCGGTCGGCACACGGGCCTGACGGATCGTTCGTCGCCAGTCCGTGCTGCCTCGCTCGGACGCCCACGTTGCCCAGGGGTGAGGCGGCATTACCCGGCTGGGATCGGCTCCGCCCAGCCAATCGTCAACAGGAACGAACCGTCCTCCCGTGCCGTGACCGCGTGCCGCACGCCGCTCGCGAGCGCGAGGAGGGCGCCGGAGCCCATCTCTCGCTCCTCGCCGGCGACGGTCACGCCAAATCGTCCGCCCAACACCTGGATCGTGATCGGCCCTGGGGCGGTATGCTCGTGGAGCGTTGCCCCCGCCCGCATCGTGACGAGCACCACGCGCAATCGGTCATCTTTGATGAGCGTCTCGGCGCGTCGCCCCGCGGCCGTTTCGCCGGGTGGGTACCGCTGGATCTCTTCGTTCAGGTCGTAGGCCCCGAGGATCGCGTCTGTCATGGTGCTGAGCTCCCTCCATCCGGTCGGTGCGTCGCCGGTGTCGATCTCGTATCTCCATCGGTCCCGTCGCGCTCGAGGGGTCGTGGGACGGTCGGCATGAGACCCGCCCGGCGCCGGTGACAGGTCAGGTAGCTGAAGTGGTCACCGTCGCACCGCGTCGCGCGCTGGCACCCCTTGGGGATGATGACTGCCTGACCCGGCTGGACCGGATACCGGTGCCCGTCGATGTCGATCGAACCCGTGCCATCGATCACGACGATCACCACGTCGACCTCCGTGTTGACATGGGCGCCGACGCCCTGGCCCGCGGTGCATGAGATGAGATTGAGACTCAAGTCCGCGCTCTGGTACGCCCACGCCGGTTTCTGCCCCCGCCCGGCGCGCGCGAGGTGAGGGAGATCCACCAGGTTTGGCGCCCGCGGGTCAGGTTCGGCCCCCGTCGTCGAAGTCATGGGTCATCGGCTCCCCGTGTGCCGGCCGATCGGACCGCTTCTCACGTCCGTGTCGATCCTGTTCAGCCCCACACCGTCACCGCCTCGACCCGATCGCCGCTCGGAGGCCCGTATCCGGCTGTCGTCACGGATGCTAGGTGATCCTGGCCACCGGGTGCTCGGTTGGGCAAGCATCCCGGGGGAAGCGACCAGGCGGCGACGCCGGTCGCGAGCGGCGAAGGCCCGATGGCGAAGCGCGCGTGTCCCCGGCTGGGCGCCACTCACGCTTGCCTCGCACCGATGTTGCGCCCGTCTCCCTCCGGCGTCCCAACCGCCGCCACCCGTGTCGCGACCTCGATCCCGGGACGACCGGCTCACCTCGCACCGGCGAGTGGTTCGCGGACCGTTGATACGATCGCGGTCGCGGTGTGCCGACCCGTCCCGCTCACGTAGGAGCGGAGGAGGCGCGCTGTGACGATGGCCAGTCCAGCCGTCGCCGGCA
>JBBJOE010000036.1:0-15231 GCA_037721765.1 Thermomicrobiales bacterium | reverse complement strand
AAACGGAGTCGGAAGACGGAAGTCGGAAGTCGGAAGTCGGTAGACGGGGAGAGTGTGTGACATGGTCACCCCAGTGGTGTCTGGCGTCGCATCCCAGCGGGGGGTGGCCAGGATCTCCGACGATCGCGCCGCACGGGGTCGGGAAGGACGCGCTGCCGGTCCGCCGGTCTGAGCGTGGGGCCAGCAGGGCGGTCGATGTCCCAACAGGGCAGTCTCGCGACCGGAACGGGGACCGAACTGGCACCGGGATGCGTGGGTGGGATGGGGGCGGGGTATCGCACGGGGCAGCGGTGGCTTGGGTGACCGGGGCCAGTCGGGACATGCTCTTGCCCTGCCCACTGGCGTCGGCCCTGGGCGTTGGCCGGCCCGCCCGCACGCCGCCGGTGACAGCTTATTGATCAGGATAGCGAACGCGTGTTCGTTTGTCGCTCACCTAGCGGTCAACATCGTGTGCGTCGTTGGCACATCGTCGTCGTTTCAATGGGTCATTACGTTCCCGTAGGTCACAACATGCCGGCTGGGGCGCCGCTCGCTGCGCCCGGCAGCCGAAACGCGGGTCCGATAGTGAACGGGCGGTCCGCGGCGACCGTCGGCCAACACGGGCGTTCGGTTTTCCAATCGCATGTCGAAACAGACGTCCGAATCGGAACGGGCGCACGTCGCGGAGGGAGTAGCAAACGCCGCCCCTGAAAAGTTTGGTGGAAACCGTCGAATATTGACCTCCATGAGGTGGTGTTGGCGATCAGTTGAAGTTCACCGATATTGACGACATGGTGCGCCGAGAAGGGGGCGGTCGGTGAGCGCGATCCAGGCAGAAGGGACGCCATTCGCCGCGCCGGTGGCCGACACCCGTATCTTGTCCGGGGTGGTCACGGTCGGTAGCAGGATCGCGGCGGATTGACAGGGCGATGGGGACCCGTACAATCCCGACCCGAGGGTGTCACCGTGGCGATGGGAGCATGGTGACGTGTCGCATCGCCGGGACCGTCCGACCCGGTGGGTAAGTGGGTGCATCGGACCAGTCCCGTGGGCGGGGCCAGGCGCCGATGACGCCGATGATGGGGTGTGGGGTGAAGATCACCGACGTCACGACGATCAAGCTGACGTACCGGATGGAGCGGCCGATGGCCGATGCCATCCACCACATGCCAGCCCGGCCGACACTGCTGGTCCGGGTCCACACCGACGAGGGGATCACCGGGCTCGGGGAGTCGGCGGCCTACGGCGGGTCGCTGGAGAGCATGGAGGCCCTGGTCCTTGGAGAGTTGCGGACGACGGTGCTGGGGCAGGACCCGTTCATGGTCGAGCGGCTCTGGAGCATGATGGCGACCCGGGCGCACCAGCGGGGTCGGCGGGGGATGCTGATGATGGGGATCAGCGGCATCGACATCGCCCTCTGGGACATCATTGGGCAGGCGACCAAGACGCCGCTCTACCGGTTGCTGGGCGGGTACCGGGACACGCTGGACACCTACGCCTCGGCCGGGTTCTACGCCGGGGACAAGGGGACCGACGAGCTGGCGGAGGAAGTCGGGAGCTACGTCGAGCGCGGGTTCCGGTGCGTCAAGATCAAGGTTGGGCGGAACCCGGACGTGATGCTGAACCCGCTCCACGACATGGACGCCGCCGATTACGCCACGGTCCCGTTCGAGGAGGACATCGAGCGGGTCCGGGCGGCGCGGTCGGCGGCGGGCCGGGCGAGGTTGGCGATCGATGTGAACAACGCCTGGACGCCCTCCGTGGCACTCCGGTTCATGGACGCCATCGGGGACCGCGACATCGCCTGGCTCGAGGAGCCGGTGGCGACCGAGGACTTGGCGGGGAGCGCCGAGGTGGCGCGGGCGCTGGCCACGCCGGTGTCGGGGTACGAGACCGAGACGGGCCTACCCGGGTTCCGGGAACTGATCGCGCGGCGGGCGGTCGACATCGTCCAGCCGGACGTGATCTGGACCGGCGGCATCACCGAGACCCGGAAGGTCGCCGCCCTGGCCCAGGCGTACCACCTGCCGGTGATCCCGCACGTCTTCTCGTCGGCGGTGGCCACGATCGCCAACATGCATCTCATCGCTGCCCTGCCGAACGGCGGGCTGCTGGAGGTCGATCAGAACCCCAACCCGCTGCGGTCGGAGCTGTTTGAGGAGACGCTCCAGGTCGATGGCGACGGGAAGATCCGGTTGCCGGACCGGCCGGGACTCGGGGTGACGTTGAACGAGGACACGCTGCGGAAGTACGCCTACCATCCGTAGGTGAGCGAGCGAAGGAGGGGCACGTGATGCGACTCGACGGCAAGGTGGCGATCGTCACCGGTGGCGCGCAGGGGATCGGGCGGGCGACGGCGCGGCGTTTCGCGAGCGAGGGGGCCAAGGTGGTGATCGCCGACCTCCAGGCCGACGCCGCGACGGCGGTGGCCGACGAGATCGGGGTGAACGGCGGCGATGCGATAGGGCTGGCAGCCGACGTGACGGAGCGGGCGGCGGCGGGAACGGTGGTCGACGCCGCGGTCGAGCGGTTCGGCGGGGTCGACATCCTGTTCAACAACGCCGGGGTGATCCGGATCACGCCGTTCCTCGAGATCGACGAGGCCGAGTGGGACCTGCTCTTCGACGTCAACTGCAAGGGGACGCTGTGGTTCGCCCAGGCGGCGGCGGCGCGGATGATCGAGCAGGGCAGGGGAGGCAGGATCATCAACGTGGCCTCCCAGGCCGGCAGGCGGGGGGAGCCACTGGTGCTCACCTACTGCGCCAGCAAGGCGACGGTGATCAGCATGACCCAGTCGATGGCGCTGGCCCTGGCGCCGCACCAGATCACGGTCAACGCGATCGCGCCGGGGATCGTCGATACCCCGCTCTGGGAGTCGAACGACCGTCGCTTCGCGGAGTTGCTGGGGATGGAGGTCGGGGAACCGAAGCGGACCTTCGTCGCCACGATCCCGCTGGGCCGCATCGAGCAGCCAGAGGACGTGGCCGGGATGGCCGCGTTCCTGGCCTCGCCCGACGCCGGGTACATCACCCAGCAGTGCTACAACGTCGATGGCGGGAACTGGCCGAGCTGAATCCGACGGTGACGGCTCTTCGGAGCCCGGGCTCTCGACCGGCGTGCCGCGACGGACCGCCGGGCCGGTCGAGGACTCGTGGGCCCGGGGGCGGTGGCAATCGTCGCGAGGTCAGCGGTGGCAACCGCTCGGCCGCCGGCACGGCCGCCAACCTGACGCGGGCCTCGCTCTTCGGGACCTGGCGCGTCCGGGGGCTGAACCCGTTCGACGAGAGTCGCCGCCTCCTCGCCACCCCTCAATTCTGAACGGTTACGGCAATCGGGTCGGCCTTGACCGGCGGGTCGGGCTTGGCTAGAGTGGCGGCCACCTCCCACCCACCGCCGAGCGGGCTGGACGCCGGGACCCGTCGCGGCGGGGACCGCCGTGCGTCTTGGGCGAATGCCGGGGACCGCCGGGAGGGCGGGGCAGCGAGGGGAGCGACGCGGTGTTGGTGGTGATGCGGCCCGGGGCGTCCCCGGCGGCGATCGAGGCAGTCCGGCTGCGGGCCGACGGGGCCGGGTTGGAGACGACGGTCTACCAGGACGCGGACCGCAAGGTCATCGTCGTTACCGGTGGCAATGCCCGGGACGCCGGCGATGCCCTATCGACGATGTCGGGGGTCGACAGGGTGCTGCCGGGCAGCCAGCCGGAGCCGCTGGTGACCAGCAACCTGCGGATCGCGGGAATCCGGCCCCTGGTCCCGCCCTCTATCCTGCAGGAACAGTTGCCGCTGACGACCAAGGCGACGCGCACGGTCCACCACTCCCGGCAGGACCTCGCCGCGATCCTGCGCGGGGAGGACGACCGGCTCCTGGTGGTGGTCGGGCCCTGTTCGATCCACGACGCCGACGCGGCGATGGCCTATGCCAGGCGGTTGGCGGCGGTGGCCAGCGACCTCGCCGGCGACCTCCTGGTGGTGATGCGGGTCTACTTCGAAAAGCCGCGGACCACGGTCGGTTGGAAGGGTCTCATCAATGACCCCCGGCTGGATGGCAGCTTCGCCGTCAATGAGGGGTTGGCGGTCGCCCGCAAGCTGCTGCTGGACGTGATCGACCTCGGGCTGCCGGCGGGCTGCGAATTCCTCGACCCGATCACGCCGCAGTTCATCGCCGACGCCGTGACGTGGGGGGCGATCGGGGCCAGGACCACCGAAAGCCAGGTCCACCGCAACCTCTCCTCGGGCCTGTCGATGCCGGTCGGGTTCAAGAACGGGACGGACGGCAACATCCAGATCGCGATCGACGCGATGCGGGCGGCCTCGTTCCCGCACCAGTTCATGAGCGTCACCGAACAGGGGGTGGCCGCGATCGTGGCGACGCGCGGCAACAGGGATACCCACGTGATCCTGCGGGGCGGCAGTGGCGGGACGAACTACGATGCCGAGAGCGTCCGGGAGACGCTGGCGACGCTGACGTCCAACGACCTGCCCCCCCGGGTGATGATCGACGCCAGCCACGGCAACAGTTCGAAGGACTACGGTCGGCAGGCGGTCGTCGCCAGCGACGTGGCGGGGCAGGTGGCGGGCGGCGAGGCGGGCATCCGCGGGATCATGCTGGAGAGCTTCCTGGCCGACGGGCGGCAGGACCTGGCCGATCCCGCCGCGCTGACGTTCGGCCAGAGCATTACCGACGCCTGCATGGGCTGGGAGATGACGGTGCCGGTGCTTCACGAGCTGGCGGCGGCGGCGAGGGCACGGCGCAGGGAGGCCTAGCGGCCGGGAACCGAAGGACGGTCATCGCGATACCTGGCCCGCCAGACGAGAACCACCGTGGGAGCATTATAACCCGCCAAACGTGAGGGGCTCTCACGCTTCGTCGTGACCGGAGCGACGGAAAGTCGGTCTATCTGGCGACTCATGGGGTAGACAAGGATCGTCGATGTCGTGAGGCGGGGGCGGACGATGGTCGCTGCACCCAGGATGGTTTCTCTGGACGAGCCCGAGGGCTTTCGGGACTTCTATGACGATGCCGTACCGCGAGTCTACAGCTACCTGCTGGCTCGATGTGGTGGACACCCGGCGATCGCCGAAGATCTTAGCCAAGAGACGTTTTTGGCCGCGGTCCGTGAACTCCAGCGTGGCCGGGTGGTGCTGACCCCGCTTCCCTGGGTGCTCGGCATCGCTCGCCACAAGCTCTTCGACCATTACCGGGCCAAATCCACGCGCGCACCGATAACGGCAATTTGGGACGACGAGCGGATGGACGCCCTGCCAGAGCCAGAACACCTCGACGGTGCGGCCCGCGAGCGCGTCCAGCGCATGCTGATGCGGATCCCGGTCGTCCAGCGACAGGCGCTGGTGCTGCGGTACATGGACGGCTACCCCGTTCCGGAGGTGGCGCGTCAGCTCGGACGGAGCATCCACGCGACCGAGTCGTTGCTCGCCCGAGGCCGCGCTAGCTTCCGGCGGGGGTATGCACAGGTGGGAGATGCCGATGAATGAGGAGGCTGAGGTCGGGCGTTTGCTCGCGGGTGTCGACGTCCCGGCGGCGCCGGCCCCGGAGTTCACGCGGAGGCTACGGCACCAGGTCCTCGACGAACTCCGGGGGGAACATGCGTCCCGCGGTCATGATGTGGGTGCCCCACCGGTCCTCATCACATCCCGGACGAGTTCGCCGGATGCGAGTCCGCTCCTGCCACCGAGGCATCAGCGGCGCCCGATCTTTCCGGCGCTGGGGGCTGCCGCTGGTTGGGTGCTCAGCATCGCGGTGGTTCTCCTGCTCGTCGTGCCTCGCGCTTTCCCCACGGCCCCCGGGGCCGGATCGACAATGGACTATGACGTCTACCTGGCCAGCGACTCTCCCGCCCCGATCGACCCGACGACGCTGTCCGACGTGGACCCTGCCCCTCAGTTCCCGGCAGGGTTCGCCGAGATGGATGGACCGGTGGCAGTCTCCGCCGACGGTTCGTCCATCGCGGCGGTGAAGGGAGTGGCCTTCGATGGCCAGAACGGTTACCGGGTGTCGGTGATCGACACGAGGACCGGGACCGAGCGCGTGTCGATCCCCTGGCCCTACCCCCTCGAGACCGTCGTTCTCAGCGCGGATGGCTCGCGCCTCGTCGTCGGGACGATGTCGGGGACGATGGACCTGGGCCCCGGCTGGCACCTCTACGACACGGATACTGGCGTGCTACTGGGGCAGATCTCGAGCGGCGCGACGACCGAGACGAGTTGGGCTCAGGTACTGCGCTCCTGGATGGACCCCAAGGGCGAGCGACTCTATCGCCTGATGGCGCCGGTGACCTATCCCGCCGCCGATCCGTCCAGGCAGGAATATCTCCTCGTCGACGATCTGGTGAGTGGTGAGGAGATCGGCCGGGTCGATCTGCCCGCGCTGCGTGCCGGTCTCATGCCATTTCCGGCCGATCCGGACAACGGCGTCTTGCCGGGGGTCGCGCTGTCCGCGGACGGGCGGAGGATCGCGATCGTCCACGCCGACGACGAGCGGATCACGATCGTGAACGTCGAGGGGCTGGTCCTCGACCGGACCATCGATCTCAAACGGCCGGAACGTGCCGTGGAAGGGGCGCTGACATGGTTAGGTCTCGTGCCGCGTCAAGCGTCGGCGAAGGGAACTTTGGGCGTCGATTTTGCGGCTAGGTTCGCGCCGGACGGCCGCTATCTCTACGTTTGGGACAGGTCGCCAGAGCGCATCTCGGCCGAGGGTGACCGCCTGCCCACTGACCGGCGCGGTCTGCAAGTGATCGACCTCACGACCGGGACGATCATCACGGAAGGGTTGGCCGACAACCAGATCCTCGACGTGGTCCCGGCGCCGGACGGTGGGAGCATCCTGGTCATCATCGCGACGGCCCACGACGCGCGTGGCCAACCCGTGACCTTCGCGCTCCGGCGCGTGACCCCCGACCTCAGCCAGACCGCCGAGAGGATTTTTGGATTCGAGCCCCACGTGGCCATCGTGATGAGACACATGTCCTGACCGGGGCTTCGGTCACCGCGAAGCGGACCGCGTGGACATCGCTCATCACCGTCCGTCGAGCGGGTATCCGATCACCGGCAACGAATCCATTGCCACGATCACCCCACCCCGGGCTCATGAGGCGACTGGCGGGTGGAGGATCAGGGGCGCCGTCCCAGTGGGTCCGACCACTGCCTGTCCGGCGGCGGACACCGTGCCCAGGCCCCGTTCCCGGGCGACGACGTGGCAGGCGACCTGGCGGCCCTCGCCGACGTCGAGCAGGGGCGGGGCGACGACGTCGCAGAGGCCGGGTTCGGCGTAGGGGCAGCGGGGGTGGAAGACGCAGCCGGAGGGCAGGTCGGCGAGGTTCGGGATGTCCAGGGCGCGGAGTTGCAGCTTGTCCTTGGCCCGGGTCAGGTCCGGGTCGGCCTCGGGGATCGCGGCGGCCAGGGCCCGGGTGTAGGGGTGGAGCGGGGCGCCGATCACCTTCGGGGTCCGGCCGTACTCGACCAATTTGCCGACGTACATCACGCCGACGTCGCCGTCCCAGGCGAAGTACTTCACGACGGCCAGGTCGTGGGTGATGAACAGGAACGCGACGCCGAGTTCCTGGCGTAGACGCAGCATCGTATTGAGCAGGCTGACCCGGATCGAGACATCGACCATCGAGACGGCCTCGTCGGCGACGATCAGGCGCGGCCCGAGGGCCAGGGCCCGGGCGACCGCGATCCGTTGCCGTTGGCCGCCGCTGAGCTGGTGGGGATATTTGCGGACGAAGTTGGCGGCGGGGCGGAGGTCGACCAGTTCGAGGAGTTCGATCGCCCGATCGTAGGCGGCCCCCTTGCCCCGGACGAGCTTGTGGTGGAGCAAGGGAGAGGTCAGGGTGTCGAGGATGGTGTGGATCGGGTTGAGGGAAGCGTATGGGTCCTGGTGGACGAGTTGGACGCCGCGCCGGTACGCGCCGAACGCCTTGCCGCGGAGGTCGCGCAGGTCGCGGCCCTCCCAGCGGACCTCGCCCGAGGTCGGCTTGAGGAGCCCGGCGGCCATCCGGGCCACGGTGGTCTTGCCCGAACCGCTTTCCCCGACCAGGCAGACCACGCGAGCCGGGCCAAGGATGAGCGAGACGTCGTCCACGGCCAAGATGGGGCCGCGCCGGGTATCGAAGGAGCGGACCAGGTGATCTAGGCTCATGAGCGGTACTTGCGGATCCGTGTCCGGGGCCGTGGTCGGCAGGGGCGCCTGGCCCGCGGCGATCATGATGCCACCCCGGTTTCGACCGGTTCACGGGAGACGCGGTCGTGGTGGAAGCAGGCGGCCAGGTGGCCGGGGCCGACCTCGAAGCGCGGTGGGACTTCCTGGTGGCAGATGTCGGTGGCGTAGGGGCAGCGGGGATGGAACGTGCAGCCGGGGGGAAGGTCGAGCAGGTCCGGGGTGGAGCCGGGGATGGCGGTCAGGGGGGTGAACTGTTCCCCGGCGATGGGCGGGACGGCGTTGAGCAGGCCGACGGTGTAGGGGTGCTTGGGGCGATAGAACGACTCCCGCACCGGGGCGAACTCGACGACCTCGCCGGCGTACATGGTCGCCACCTGGTCGGCTAGCTCGGCGGCGAGGGAGAGGTCGTGGGAGATGAAGAGCATCGTGAACGACAGGCGCTCGCGCAGGGAACGGATCACGTCGATGATCGCCCGCTGGGTGAGGATGTCGAGGGCGGTGGTCGGCTCGTCGAGGATGATCAGGGCCGGTTCAAGTAGCAGGCTCATCGCGATCGAGACCCGCTGTCGCATCCCGCCGCTCAACTCGTGCGGGTAGGCGTGCATGACCCGGTCGGCATCGAGTTGGACCATCTTGAGCAGTTCGGCGGAGCGAGTATTGACGGCCCGGGTGTCCTTCCAGCCGTGGGCGGCCGCCGTATCGCGGAAGTGATCGCCGACCCGGAGGACGGGGTTGAGGCTGTTCTGGGCCGACTGGAAGACCATCGAACACTGCGACCAGCGGAACGCCCGCATCTGGCGATCGGTGAGTGCCCCGATGTCGACCACCTGGCCGTCGGTCTGGCGGAACCGGATCCGGCCGGAGGTGACCCGGGCGGCGCGGACCAGCATCCGGAGCAGGCCGAGGCCAAGGGTGGTCTTGCCGGAGCCGGATTCGCCGATCAGGGCGACGGCCTCGCCCTCGCGGACGACGAAGGAGACATCGCGGACGGCGCGGACGGCGCCGCCGGGGGTGCGGTACTCGATCGAGACGTTCTCGACCGAGAGGACGACGCCGGGTTCCATGGGATCGTCGCCGGGGTCGGGAGCGGTGCCCCGGCGGGTGGTCCGGACCGGGGCGAAGGTGCGGGTGGGAGTCGCCATCGGTCACTCCTCCCGCAGGCGGGGGTTGAAGATGCCTTCCAGGGAGCGAGAGATCATCACCAGGGAGAGCTGGAGCAGGGAGATGGCGACGATCGGGGAGAGGATGTACCAGAGGCTGTCGCGGAAGAAGAGGGCACCCCGGGTGTAGGCGAGGTTGATCATCAGGCCCCAGTTGTTGCCCGTGAGGGGGACGAGGCCGAGGAAGTAGAGGATGATCTGGCCGTAGATGGCGCTGGTCATGGCGATGACGAAGTTGATCAGGATGTAGTTGGCCATGTTGGGGAGGATCTCGCGGAAGAGGACGTGGCGGGTACCCATGTCCAGGACGCGGGCGGCCTCGACGTACTCCCGTTCCTTGAGGGAGAGGACCTGGGAGCGGACGGCCCGGAGCAGGGTCGGCCAGGCGACGGCGGCGATGATGAGCGCCAGGAGATAGGGACTGTTCAGCTTGACGTAGGCGGCGAGGACGCCGAGCAGGATGATGTAGGGGATCGTCAGGACGATGTCGGTGATGGTGAGGACGACGGAGTCGAACCAACCGCCGAGGTAGGCGGCCAATGAGCCGAAGGTGACGGCGATCATGGTCGACATCAGGGCGGCCAGGGCGCCGACGAGCATGATGCTGCGGCCGCCCCTGACGATCTGGGAGAGGACGTCGCGGCCGGAGTAGTCGGTCCCGAGGAGGTGATCGCGGGAGGGGCCGCCGTAGATGTTGGTGACGTCGGGCCGGACAGCCGGTTGGGTGAGTGAGGGGCCGAAGATGGCGAGGAAGACGAAGACCGAGAAGATGATCAGCCCGGCCGTGCCGACGCGGTCCTTCATCAGGTAGGAGAAGACCCAGAATCGGTGACCGCCGGCGGGCGGGGCGGCGGGGGAGGGACCGGGGGCGATGACGGTGGTGTCCATGGATCAGCCCTCCCCGCCGGTGGTGCGGATGCGGGGGTCGAGGCGGCTGTAGAGGATGTCGGCGAGCAGGGTGGCGACGACGACCGAGACGGTGATCATCAGGAAGATGCCCTGCATGAGGGGGTAGTCGCGGCGCTGGATGGCGGTGAACAGGATGTAGCCGATGCCCTGGTAGACGAAGATCGGCTCGACCAGGAAGGAGCCGCCGACGACGAAGCCGATGGCGATGGTCATCTGGGTAAAGAGGGGCAGGATCGCGTTGCGGCCGACGTAGGTGGCGGCGATGCGGCCGGGCCGGATGCCGCGGGCCCGGGCGGCGGTGACGTAGTCCTCGTCCAGGGCCGCGACGGTGCTGCTCTTCATCAGCAGCATCCAGGTGCCGATGCCGGTCATCGTGTAGGTGACGATCGGCAGGGCGGCGTGGTAGAAGGCGTCGCGGACGAAGGTGAGGCTCAACTCGACGTCCTGGCCGGAGGAGAGCGCCCCGCGCATGTTCGTGATCGGGAGCCAGCCGAGGCGGACGCCAAAGAAGACGATCAGCATGATCGCGAAGAGGTAGTTGGGGATCGAGTAGAGGACCGAGCCGAGGGCGGAGAGGGCATCGTCGAGGACGCCGCCACGCCGGTAGGCCATCAGCATGCCGAGGAGGACGCCGAGGACGATCGCCAGGATCAGGCCGGTGCCGACGCTGAACAGGGTCCAGGGTAGGTACTGGAAGATGATCTCGGTGACGGGGACGCCGGGGGAGAGGATCGACTGGCCGAGGTCACCGCGGGCGAGGCGGCTGAGGTAGTCGACGTATTGGAGCAACAGGGGCTGGGAGGAGTCGAAGGCGAAGAGGGACGAGGCCTGGGCGACGGCGTCGTCGTAGGTGAAGCCGTACTGGGCGATCTGGGTCTGGACGTAGACGTCGACCGGGTCGCCGGGCAGCAGGCGGACCATGAAGAAGGTCAACGAGGTGACGACGAAGATCGTCAGGGCGGCCTTGGCGACGCGGCGGAGGAGCCAGAGGGTGCCCTGGCGGCGGGGCAGGCGGGAGACCATCCGCGACCGGGGACGATGCTCGGGCCGCGGTCGGCTGACGGCGACGGTGCCCATGCGCTCCGGCTCCTCTCCAGCGGCCCGGGTATCCGGGCGAGAAGTAACTCTCCCAGACTACCCGGCGCAATACGTGGTCGGACCGATCGACTGTCAGGCGCGGATGCTACCGGACGGCAGGGGAAGGCGCAAGCGGGTAAGGGTCGTCATGGGTTTGCGGGCACCCCGGCCGACGCCACGCGTGAGGCGTCAGCTCATCGACATCATCTAGGCGGGCAGATCGTCAGATGGCCAGGATGCCTAACGTCGCCACCACGAGCCAGCCGAGGATGGGAAGCCAAGCCAGGCGTGCGGAGCGCTCGTACAGGCGCGGGATGGCGAGTGTGGCGACGACCCAGGTGACGACGAGAATCGCAAGGAGCCAGCCATAGGTGCCGCCGTCCTCGCCGCCGGAGCGGGCGACGAGCCATTCGGTGTAGAGCCAGCCGAGGACCATCAGGCCGAACCAGAGGTGGAGGGCGATGGCGACGCCCCGGGAGAGGGCGGGGACCCGCTCCGACGGCGACCGGGTCGTCCCCGGCTCGGCGGTAGGGCGGGGCGCGTCGGGCGAGGGACGATCCACGGGGGCCTCCGGGTGCGTGATCCGAGGGTGGGCGGCGACACCTGACCTGACGAGGTCACCGGTATGGTCGGCGGGGCTATCGATGCCACCCTGTCGTGGCGGGCACCGTTTGGCCGGGCACCGACCAGCCATCTAGACTCTAGGCGGCCCGGGATCGGGGCGCAAGGCCGGGAAGGGAGTCCGATCATGACGACGGACGACAGGGTGGCCGGGACCCCGGTGATGGGTGAGACGGGGCGCGGAGGTGGACCGGACGGCGAGCCGGGACGACTGGTCGCCCGGGATGACCACGGCTGCTTCGGGTGTGGGGCATTGAACCCCAACGGCCTCCGCCTCCGGTTCTTCGAGACCGACGCTGGCGTGGCGGCCCCATTCATCCCGGGGCCAGTCCACGAGGGGTACACCGGGATGGTTCACGGCGGGATCGTCTCGACGCTGCTCGACGAGGTCATGGCCTGGTCGTTGTACCGGCTCGACATCTGGGCGGTGACGGCAAAGATGGCGGTCGTGTTCCGGCAGCCGGTCCGGGTAGGGGAGGACTGCCGGGCCGAGGGATGGGTGGAACGGGACCGGGGTCGCCTGATCGAGACGGCGGCGAGGCTGGTCCGGAACCGGGATGGGGCGACACTTGCGACGGCGACGGGCACGTTCGTTCGCGTCCCTGCCGCCCGGGCCGAGGCCTGGCGAGCCCAGTACATGGCGGACGCGGTACCGCCGGGCGAGTGACGGCGGTGCGGGACGAAGGGTGGAGGGTCGAACTGGAGACACCCGAGCGCCCGGCATCACTCCGACCCCGAGGCCACGGTCACAATCGAATCTGGTCCTCTTTCGATTATCGAGATCTCACCCGGCGGCCGTAGGACTCGACCGGTTTTCGGAGTTCAGAGTGCGTCGCGCCGTCGTTCCGGTTTGCTGGGACGATATCGGGTCTATCGCTTCGTCCGATGGTCGGTCGCGACGATCGGGGACGTTGACCTCATCCGGTACCCGTGGCGGCGGCGAAGACCTTGGTGCCTTCCTGTTCCTCTCCGATGCCGGATCAGGCCCGCGCCTGCTTGGCGGCAGCGATATAGACCTGCAAGAGGCGCAGGAGTCGCTTGATCGACCGGTCGTCGAGCAGGAAGAGGGCCAGTTCGGCCTCGGCGTCGTTGAAGTCGAGGTGGTCCCGGTGCTCGGTGGTCTCCCCTTCGGGTGCCTCGATCGCGGCGAACCAGACGGAGGCGTGGAGGTCCGCCTGGCGAAGCAGGCGAAGCAGGTGGGTGGCGGCGTCGCGGCGGGCGGCGTCGCGGTCGGTGCCGGGGGGCAGCGAGGCCATCTCGTCGTCCCGTCCCGCGCCGGCCGAGACCCCGGCCAGGGCCCGGAAGGTGGAGGGCGACGTGGCGAGGATATAGGCATGGTCGCCGTCGGTGGCGTGGGCGAGGATGCGCGGGCCGGGGGTATCGGCCCCGGTGGCCCGGGTGATCGTGTCCACGTCGCGCGCGAAGACGCCTGGCTTGGCACCTCCAGGATCCGTGGCCAGGACGTCGTAGGCGTAGACGAGGAAGGCTGCCGGGCCGATGGCGCTCTCCATCCGGGTCGCATAGACGGTCCGGCCGGGGGTGGTGGAGATGATCGCCAGGTCGGCGGCGACGGCGGCGACATCGGTGTCCGGGGGGAGGGCCAGGGCCTGGCTCAGGAAGGTGGCTACCCGGGACGCCGACGTGAGGGGGCCGGTGTCGATGTCGGTCATGAGGGATTGTCCCGGCGGGCCACAGGGCACAGGGCATCCGTCTGGCCCGGGTGAGGTGGGAATGGGTCGGGATCATCGAACGGCGTGGTGTGGCGGACGCCGGGGTCGACGCGGGCGGGGGTATTCTAGCCCGTGCGATCGGGACGATGGACCGCACGGGCCAGGATAGGAGAAGCACGGTGATGGGCGGGGCGGCCGACATCGACGGGGCGACGAGGGAGCGGTTGCTCGGCGCGGCGCGGGCGGCGGCGGGCCGGGCCTATGTGCCGTACTCGTCCTTCCCGGTCGGGGCGGCGGTGTTGACGGGAGACGGCTCGGTGGTGGCGGGCTGCAACGTCGAGAATGCCAGTTATGGCCTGACGTGCTGCGCCGAGCGGGTGGCGGTCTTCGCGGCGGCGGCGGCCGGGCACCGGTTGATCCGGGCGGTGGCGGTGACGGCACCCAACGCCACGCGGGCCTCGCCGTGCGGGGCATGCCGCCAGGTATTACGCGAATTCGTCCCGGCCGGCGGGATGCTGGTCTTACTTGATGGCGTGGACGGGGTCGTGGAGACGGACCTGGCAACGTTGCTGCCGGATTCGTTCGGGCCGGACGATTTGGAGGTGGAGAGCGGCGGGTAACGTACGGATCGGGTGCGGGCGGGAGCCGGAGAGGCGACGAGTTCTCAGCTGCCGATCGGTCGGGAGATACGGGGGACCTGATTGGGGGCCGGCTTTGGGATCCGGGGTCTTCCCTCGAGGATGGAGTGGTGCAGACCATCAGCGATTGACCCCGATCGACGGGCGTCGGTGCCGCGTGTGGGTCGATGACCGCGGACCCGGTGGAGCCGGCGGGTCAGGGATCACGGTCGAGCCGGGACGTGGGTAGGGGTGTGCCGTGGACCGTATGGGTGTCGCTCCTACGTCCTACGGCGTGCTCCGAGTGATCGAACGACCTCCCCTGGCCCGGTCACGGTCGGTCGCGCCACATCCTTTGGAAGGCTTGACACGGTGGCCCGCCGGAGGTGTCCACGGACCCGTCCCGAATAAACACGACATCAACACCAACGTGGGGCAGCCCGGGGTGGCACCGTGCCTACGGGCCGGGCGTGGTATCTTTGGGCGTTCGACCGCCTCCCGTGTGCCGCACAGGGGGCCGTTTCATTGTCCGATCGCCGATGGCGCGGGACGCCCCGGCGTCCCGCGACCGCAAGAGGTGTCCGCATGCCCGTTGGAACCGTCAGAGTCTATTCGCCCCGTCGTGGGAGCGGGTTCATCGTCCCGGACAGCGGCGGCGATCGCGTGTATGTCCACAAGAGTGGGATCGCGAGCGAGGGCGAGACCCCGGGCATGCGGCTGGAGGTCGGCCAGCGGGTCGAGTTCTCCATCGGCCAGCGGCCGAAGGGCCCGGCGGCGGTGAATGTCCGCCCCGCCCCGGCCGGGTCGCTCTCCCCGCGCGACGCCGCCGCCCTGGCCGCCCAGCAGGCGGGAAGCGCCGGCGCTGGTGAGGACGAGGCGGGGACGGGGACGTAGTCCCTCCGGCGTCAACGTCTCCATGATGGTTGGCACCCGCGTCGGGCACCGCCCCCCCGCCCGGGGCCGCGGGGGTTTTGCAACCCCCGTCCAATAGCTCGCCGCGGGTGGGGAAAAAGATAG